>NZ_JBHYXZ010000004.1:54904-83177 GCF_042752395.1 Actinosynnema sp. NPDC059335
CACACACACCCCCCCGCGTGGGGGGGGCCCGTGAGCGACTCCCTCGGGGCGCCGCCCGCGGGGGGGGCCGCCCCCGGGGGGGGCCCCCCCCCCGGCCACGCGCGCGATCCCGGCTACGTGCACGGCTTCCGCCACGCGCGGCTCCGGCTACGTGCGACCTCGGCCAGAGGAGCGATCCCGGCCACGCGCGCGACCCCGGCGCTCGAGGTGGTCCTGCGGTCAGGGGGAGCCGGCCGTCAGGGCAGCACGGACTCGATCGCCTTCACCACCGCCTCGTCCTCCGGCTCCGTCGTCGGCCGGAAGCGGGCCACCACCTCGCCCGACGGGGCGACCAGGAACTTCTCGAAGTTCCACTGCACGTCGCCCGCCGCGCCGTCGGCGTCCGCGACCGCCGTCAGCCGCTCGTACAGCGGGTGCCGCGACGGCCCGTTCACCTCGATCTTCTCGAACAGCGGGAACGTCACGCCGTACGTGGTGGAGCAGAACGTCGCGATCTCCTCCGCCGTGCCCGGCTCCTGCCCGGCGAACTGGTTGCACGGGAACCCGACCACCGAGAAGCCCTGCGCCGCGTACCGCTCCTGGAGCCGCTCCAGCCCCCGGTACTGCGGCGTCAGGCCGCACCGGGACGCGACGTTCACCACCAGCAACGCCTTGCCCGCCCACTCGCCGAGGCTCGACGCCTCACCGGACAGCGTGCGCAGCGGGATGTCGTGGATGCTCATGGCTGCGAGGCTACGTGCCGCTCGACCAGCGCCCGCAGCGCCGCCATCTCCGCCGCCAGCGCGGCCCGCCCCGCCTCCGTCACGCTCACCCACGTCCGGGGCCGCTTGCCGTCGTACCCCTTCTCCACCGCGACCAGCCCGGCCTGCTCCAGCACCGCGATGTGCCGCGACAGGTTGCCCGCCGTCACGTCGAGGGTGGACCGCAGGTAGCCGAACTCGACCCGCTTCGCCTCCGCCGCCACGGTCAGCACGCCCAGCCGGTGCCGCTGGTGCACCACGTCGTCCAGCGCCGCGGTCGGGTGGTCAGCCACGCCGCAATCCCACCAGACCGCCGACCACCAGCACGAAGCCGGGCAGCACGACCACAGCGGCCATCGACCACGTGGTCGCCGGCGTGACGGCGAGCGGCGTGATCGAGGCCGACAGGCACAGCGCGACCAGGTAGGCCGCGGTGGTCGTGGTGAACCGGACGCTGCGCTCCACGCCCGCCAGCACGACCAGGCCCAGCCCGATCGCGATGAACTGCCCCACCACGCCCTGGTCGTACTGGAGCACGGCCGTGCCCAGCGCCGCCGCCGTCGCCGTCAGCGCGCGGGGCGCCCGCCGACGCCACAGCACGGTCGCCGCCGCCAGCAGGATCAGGCCCACCGCCGTGCCGAACCGGGACACCGCGCCGCCGAACGCCGGCAACGACGCCGCGAACCCGAGCACCAGGGCGACGGCCGGGCCGCTCAGCCCGATCGCCAACGCCGCGAGGTAGCCCCGGGTGGACGTCTCGATGCCCACCCGCGCGCCCCGCCTGCGGTACCACCACACCGTGGCCAGGCCGCCGACCACCAGCACGGTCAACCAGTACAGCCCGAGCGGCGCCGGGTGGCGCACGCCGGGGTGCGCGCCGAGCACCGCCAACGGGTGCTCCGACGGCGGCAGCAGGCGGGGCGACGGCCCGGCCGGCGCGTACAGCGGCACGGACAGGAACGACGCGATCCCGAAGAACAGCAGCGGGAACGGGTAGGCGTGCCGGTCCGCCCGCGCGCGGCGGCGCAGGTCGGCGAGGTCGCCCAGCAGGTCTGCCACCCAGTCAGGTTTGCAGCGCAAACCGAACGCGTCAACCCCGCGCAACGTGTCAGCCGATGAGCGGAACGCGAGTCCTCCGATCACTCGGATGGCCCAGGGGCGGTGTCGCCCGGTAATGGTCTGGGCAGGCCCGTTTTGCCGCCCCATTTCACGCATGTGAAGACTGTTGACGGTGGAGTGCCGCACTCCCTACGGTCCGAGGAGAGGTCCGAGGACCTTCGTCAACCCCGTGGAGGGCCACGACTTCGGCGGCGGTGTCGCGGGCCCTCCACGGGTGTTCGGCCCGCGGGCGTCAGAAGTCGAACACGGGTCCGGTCTGCGCCTGCATCACGCACGAGTTCGGGAACTCGGCCTCGAACGTGCGGGACTCGCCGCGCCAGGTGCCGGACGCCCGGACCTTCACCGGCGCGTACTCCAAGGTGCACATCGCATCCCCGGTCGACAGCCCCTCCAACCGACCGTCCACACCGGACAGTGCCAGGCAGACCTCTTCGGCTCTGGGGTGCAGGCCGCCCGCGGGCTCGCACGTGAGTTGGGTGAACTGGTAGGACTGCGCCCGCTGCACGCTGAGCACGAAGCTCGACTCCGGCGTGGTGAACGTGGGCACGATGGCGGCGATCGCCGCGATCAACGGAAGTGGTGCCATGCCCTCAGGTTGACCGCCCGACACCCCGGGCTCCAGGGAACTCACCGGATCGTGTGGTTTCCGCGAACGACCCCCGAGCGGGGCTCCGGACACCCGCCGGCGGCCCGGACGGGCGAAGTCGCGTGGTGTGACGTGGCTCACGGTCGTGATCGACGTCCGGCGGCGCACGCCAGGGTGGGTGAATGGCTTCCGAGGTGCGCAGGGTGGCGCTGGCCAGTTCGGCGGGGAACGCGGTGGAGCTGTACGACTTCCTGCTCTACGGCACCGCGTCGGCGCTGGTGTTCGACAAGCTGTTCTTCCCGTCCTTCGACCCGCGCATCGGCACGCTGCTGGCGTTCGCCACGTTCGGCGCGGGGTTTTTGGCCCGGCCGCTGGGCGGGGTGGTCATCGGCCACTTCGGCGACCGCGTCGGGCGGCGGTCGATGCTGGTGCTCACGCTGACCGCGACCGGCCTCTGCACGGCCGCCATCGGGCTGTTGCCCACGTACGGGTCCATCGGGTTGGCCGCGCCGTTGGCGCTCGTGCTGCTGCGCGTGGTCCAGGGGTTCTTCCTCGGCGGCGAGCAGGGCGGCGCGACGTTGATGGCGGTCGAGCACGCGCCGGCCGGGCGCACCGGCTGGTACGGCAGTTGGACGTTCCTCGGGTCGCCGGTCGGGCTGCTGCTGGCCAACGGGGTGATGGCGGCGTCCACGGCGGTGTCGGGCGACGCGTTCCTCGTCTGGGGCTGGCGGGTGCCGTTCCTGTTCAGTTTGGTGCTGGTGGGCGTCGGGCTGTACGTGCGGCTGTCGGTCGAGGAGAGCCCGGCGTTCCGCGCGGCGCGCGAGTCGGCGGGCGCGGTGCGGCTGCCGGTGGCCGTGGTGCTGCGGCGGTCGTGGCGGCGGGTGCTGCTGGGCGCGGGCGTGAACCTCGGGTTCACCATGTTCATCTTCGTGGTGGCCACGTTCGCGGTGTCGTACGGCACGCGGCAGCTCGGGATGGCGCGGAGCACCCTGTTGAACGCCGGGCTGGTCGGCGCGGCCGCGCAGGCGGTGGCGATCCTGGTGTTCGCGCGGCTGTCCGACCGGGTCGGCAGGCTGCCCGTGATGCTCGGCGGCGCGGCGTTCCTCGGCGTGTTCGCGTTCCCGTTGTTCTGGTTGCTGGAAACCCGGTCGCCGGGCCTGGTGGTGCTCGCGATGGTGGTCGCGTTCGCCGGCTCCGCGGCGGTGTTCGGCCCGATGCCCGCCTACTACGCCGAGCTGTTCGGCACGCGGGTGCGGTACAGCGGCGTGTCGTTGAGCTACCAGCTGGGCGCGGTGCTGGGCGGCGGGCTCTCGCCGGTCGTCGCGACGTGGCTGCTCGGCGTCACGCCGACGCACGACTCGTGGCCGATCTCGCTGTACCTGATCGTGGGCGCGCTGGTCAGCGCCCTGTCCCTGCTGGCGATCGGCGAGACGGTGCGCCGCGACGCCGGGGCCCGGTGACCGGTCGTCGGCGTCACGGGCGGCTGATGGCGCACCGGACGGCGTCCCAACACGTGGACACGCGCGGGGCGGCCCGGCAGCTCAGTCGAGCGGGATCACGGTTCCGGTCCGCGCCGACTCGAAGGCGGCCTCCACGACCTCCAGCCCGGTGACCGCGTCGGCCACCGGCACGGGCGCCTGGCCGGCCGCGACGGCGGCGTAGAAGTCCTGATAGGACCCCGGCTCGGTGCGCACGGGCTCGGAACCGAGCAGCCCCCACTGCGCCACCGGGTCCTCGCCCCACCCCTCGCCGCCGGGCGTCGCGCCCGCCTTCAACGCCTCCTCCTGCGGGTCCATCCCGTGCTTCACGTACGCCGACCGGTCGCCCAGCACCCGGAACCGCGGTCCCGGCGCGGCGGCCAGCGCCGAGGCCCACAGGTGCGACACCGCGCCCGACGGGTGGGTCAGCGCGAGGAACGCGTCGTCGTGCGCCCGCGCCCCCGGCCGCAGCGTCCGCACCTCCGCGTACACGCCCGTCGGCCGGCCGAACAACGCCACCGCCTGGTCCACCAGGTGGGTGCCGAGGTCGAACACGACGCTGCCCAGGTCGGCCGGGTCGCCGGACTCCTTCCAGCCGTCCTTCACCTCCGGCCGCCACCGCTCGAACCGCGACTCGAACCGGTGCACCCGGCCCAGCGCGCCCTCGCCGACCAGCCGCGCCACCGTGCGGAAGTCGCCGTCCCAGCGCCGGTTGTGGAACGGCGCGAGCAGCAGCCCGCGCGCGGTGGCCAGGTCGGCCAGCTCCCGCGCCGCCGCGGCCGACGGCGCGAACGGCTTGTCGACCACGGCGTTCAGCCCGTGCTCCAGCGCGGTCCGGGCGTGCTCGGCGTGGTACCGGTTCGGGGTGGTCACCACGACCAGGTCGAACTCGTCCGCCCGCCGCCACAGCTCGTCCACCGACGCGATCAGCCCGACGCCGGGGTAGCGGGCCGCCACCTCGGCGCGCCGCTCGGGGTTGCCGGTGACGACGGCGGACAGGGTCAGGCCGGGCGTGGTGGACAGGAACGGGGCGTGGAACGCGGCTCCGCCGAGCCCGTAGCCGATCAGTGCGGTGCGCATGCCCCCGACCCTAGGCGTCCCACGTGCTGGACGCCCTGTCGCCGACCGTCACGCAGGGCTACGGTCAGCGCCATGATCCCGCTCGTGGCACGTCGGCACGTGGACTACGTGCGCGTCACCAGCATGGCCTGTCGGCTCGGCTGATCCACCCCGGCACACCGCGCGCGCCCGGTCCCCCTCGGCGTGCCCGATCACCTCTCCACCCCGGCTAGACAGGAGCCTCCAGCATGTCCTGGTCCTTCGACACCAAGCAGGTCCACTCCGGCGCCGCGCCCGACCCGGCGACCGGCGCGCGTGCCACGCCGATCTACCAGACCACGTCGTTCGTGTTCCGCGACACCGCGCACGGCGAGGCGCTGTTCAGCCTGGCCGAGCCGGGCAACATCTACACCCGCATCAACAACCCGACCCAGGACGTGCTGGAGCAGCGGGTCGCCGCGCTGGAGGGCGGCGTGGCGGCGGTGGCGTTCGCCTCCGGGCAGGCCGCGGTCACCGGCACCGTGCTCAACCTGGCCCGCGCGGGCGACCACGTGGTGTCCAGCGCCTCCCTCTACGGCGGCACCTACAACCTGTTCCACTACACGCTGCCCAAGCTCGGCATCGAGGTGTCCTTCGTGGACGACCCCGACGACCTCGACGCGTGGCGCGCGGCCGTGCGGCCCGGCACCAAGCTGTTCTTCGCCGAGTCGCTGGCCAACCCGCGCAGCAACGTGCTGGACGTCTCGGCGGTCGCCGACGTGGCGCACGAGGCCGGCGTGCCGCTGGTGGTGGACAACACCGTGCCCACGCCGTACCTCGTGCGGCCGATCGAGCACGGCGCGGACATCGTGGTGCACTCGGCCACCAAGTACCTGGGCGGGCACGGCACCGCGGTCGCCGGGATCGTGGTGGACGGCGGCACGTTCGAGTACTCCGACGCGGCGAAGTTCCCGGACTTCACCGAGCCGGACCCGAGCTACCACGGCCTGCGGTACTGGCCCGTGCTCGGGCACGGCGCGTTCGCGGCGAAGCTGCGGGTGCAGGGCCTGCGCGACACCGGCGCCGCCATCGCGCCGCTGACCAGCTTCCTGATCCTGCAGGGCATCGAGACGCTGTCGCTGCGGATCGACAAGCACTCGGCCAACGCGCTGGAGCTGGCCCGCTGGCTGGAGGCGCGCGACGAGGTGGAGAAGGTGCACTACGCGGGCCTGCCGTCGAGCCCGTGGCACGACTTGGCCCGCAAGTACCTGCCCGGCGGCGCGGGCGGCGTGGTGTCGTTCGAGCTGCGCGGCGGCGTGGCGGCGGGCCGCGCCTTCGTGGACGGCGTGGAGCTGTTCAGCCAGCTGGTGAACATCGGCGACGTGCGCAGCCTCATCGTGCACCCGGCCAGCACCACGCACAGCCAGCTCACCCCGGAGCAGCAGCTGGTCTCCGGCGTCACGCCGGGCCTGGTGCGGCTGTCGGTGGGCATCGAGGGCGTGGAAGACCTCAAGGCGGACCTGGAGGCGGGCTTCCGCGCCGCCAAGTCGGTGCAGTGAGCCGAACGGCCCCCAGGAGCACCGGGTCCACTGTCGGGGAGACCCCTCCCGCCGCCGGCGGGTGGCGGGAGGGGGACCCGAACGGGCGACGGCAGTGGTACCGCGGCGCGTTGCCCGGCCTGCCCGTGACGATCGCCTACGAGACCTGGGGCGAGCTGAACGCGGACCGCTCCAACGCGGTGCTGGTGCTGCACGCGCTGACCGGCGACAGCCACGTGGCGGGTCCGGCCGGTCCCGGCCACCCGACGCCGGGCTGGTGGGACGGCCTGGTCGGGCCGGGGCGCGCCCTGGACCCGGAGCGCTGGTTCGTGGTCGCGCCGAACGTGCTGGGCGGTTGCCAGGGCACCACGGGGCCGTGGGCGACCGCCCCGGACGGCGAGCCGTGGGGCGCGCGGTTCCCCGACATCACGGTCCGCGACCAGGTCGCGGCCGAGGTGCTGCTGGCCGACGCGCTGGGCGTGGACGCCTGGGCCGCCGTGCTGGGCGGCTCCATGGGCGGGATGCGGGCGCTGGAGTGGGCGGTGTCCGAGCCGGACCGGGTGCGCGCGCTGCTCGTGCTGGCCGCGCCGGCGGCGTCCACGGCCGAGCACATCGCGCTCGCCTCCGCCCAGTTGCACGCGATCGCGCTGGACCCGGTCGGCGGGCTCGGCGTGGCACGGCGGATCGCCCACATCAGCTACCGCAGCGAGCGGGAGCTGGCCGCGCGGTTCGGGCGCGAGGTGCGCGAGGACGGCCGGTTCCAGGTCGAGTCCTACCTCGACCACCACGCGGCCAAGCTGGTCCGCCGGTTCGACCCGGCCAGCTACGTCACCCTGACCCGGGCGATGAACAGCCACGACGTCGGCCGGGACCGGGGCGGGGTGCGGGCCGCGCTGAGCCGCGTCACGGCCCGCACCGTGGTGGCCGGCATCGACTCCGACCGCCTGTACCCGTTGGCCCAGCAGGCCGAGATCGCCGACGCCGTGCCCGGCGCCGGCGACCTGCGCGTGGTGACCTCGCCCTACGGCCACGACGCGTTCCTCATCGAGGTCGACCAGGTGTCGAAGCTGGTCTCCGAGCTGCTCGAGGAGGGCTAGAACCCGGCCGTGATGCGGGTGAACTCCCAGTCGGCCTGCGGGACGCCGCTGCACGTGGACGCCACCTGGCCGTCGCACCCGCCGCGGTCGCGGTTGACCGCCCAGAACGTGAACCGGCCCAGCCCGTTGGACTTCGCCCAGTCGCGCAGCTGCGTCCACGTCTGCGGGGTCGTGACCTCGCGCTGGTCGGACAGGCCGTTCATGCCCGAGATGCCGGTGTGCCGGAACGCCTCCGCGTCCGACCACCCGAACGTGGTCTTCAGCTTGTTCTTCAACGCGGTGGCGGCGTTGATCGTGTCCGTGCGGATGTCGGAGCTGCCGAAGTCGAACGGCATGATCGTGAACACGTCGATGTTCGCGCCGATCGCCGCCGCGCGCTCGATCAGCCGGTTGCCCCAGGAGTTCGGGCCGGTGGTCGTGGTGCCGAACGTGACGATCGTCTGGATGCCGGGGTTGTTCGCCTTGACGATCTTCAGCGCCTCCAGGATCCGGTCCTGCACGGCGGCGTTCTCGAACTCGTCGGTGTTCTCGATGTCGATGTCGATGGCCTTGAGCCCGTAGGCGTTGACGACCTGCTGGTACGCGCCGGCCAGCGCCTGCGGGGTCGAGCAGTTCGGGCCGAGCTTGTTGCCGCTCCACCCGCCGAACGACGGCACCACGTCGCCGCCCGCCGCGCGGATCTGCTGGATGGCCTGGGCGTCGATGCCTCCGGTCAGCGGCCGGTTGCCGTCCCACGCGGGGTTGCAGCCGCCGGACGACAGCACGAACGCCATGGTGAACCACTTGACGCCGGTCGCGTTCATCACCGTGGCCGGGGCGGGCGGGTTGCCCCAGCCCAGGAACAGGTACGGCGCGCCGCGCCCGCCGACCGGGTTCGTGCCCGGCTGGGTGGTCGCGGAGACCTGGTTGGACGGCCCCGAGGTATTCGACGCGGCGTCGCGCGCCCGCACCGTGAAGGTGTACGCGGTGGAGGCGTTCAGGCCGGTCACGGTGGCCGTGGTGCCGGTGACCGTGGTGGCCACCGCGCCGCCCCGGTACACGTCGTACGCGGTCACGCCGACGTTGTCCGTGGACGCCGTCCACGCCAGCGACACGGAGTTGCTGGTGGTGCCGGTGACGCGCAGGGAGCCGGGCGCGCTCGGCGCGATCGTGTCACCGCCGCCGCCACCGGTGCAGGGCGAACCGTTGACCGTGCAGTTGAGCGGCGCGCCGGAGCCCGTGCCGACGAAGCCGAAGCTCGTCGACGCGCCGACGCCGACGTTGCCGTTGTACTCGCGGTTCGTCGCCACGTAATGATCACCCGTTCGGGTGATGAGCGCGTCCCAGTACGACCCGAGCGAGGTGCCCGCGGGCAGGTCGAACTCGACGCGCCAGGACGTGATGGCGGACGGGCCGCCGTTGGCGACGGTGAACCGGGCCTCGAAACCGCTGCCCCAGTCCTGGGTCTTGGCGAAGGTCGCGGTGACGCCGGGAGCCGCGTGCGCGGCGGCCGGGCCGACGACCAGTGAACCGAAGGCGAGTGCGCTCGCTGCGAGCAGCGCGCTCGTTCGTCGTGACATGAGGAGTCCTCCTCGGCGGGATCGGCAGGGTGAATCGCGCCCACCTCGGAGAGTGGTCTAGACCAAATTAAAAGGCAAGGGCGGTTGCGGTTTTTCTCGGCACGAGCGTGCGGCGAACCGGACGAAGGGGGACTATTCGTCCAACGCGGTGGCGATCCAGGGCGACACGGGCAGGTCGCGCATCCCGCACTCCACGGCGAGCTTCACCGTCCACCGCAACGCCTGGAGCACGACCGTGGCCAGTTCCTGCGGCTGCCCGTTGGCCAGCGCGATCTCGATCTGCTCGGCCGCCGCCTCCTGGTCGCCGTGCACCTCCGCGAGCAGGGTGCGGATCGCGGTGCGGACCGGCGGGTCGGCGTCGTCGATCGGCACCTCCTGGCCGTCCTCGTCGAAGACCTGCATCTTCACCGGGGTCGCGCCGCCCGAGCCGAGGGCGGCGACCATGGCGCTGCACTCCGAGAACAGCAGGAGGACCAGCTCCCGGATCTCCTCGTTGCCCTCGGGCGAGCCGCTGAGGTACCCGGTGACCAGGTCGACCGCGACAGCGTCCTCCCCGACCTTGGCGGCGGTCAGGGCCTCGCCGGCCACGGCCTGGAGGCGCGACCAGCGATCCGGATCTTGCTGCGGGTGCATTCAGCCATCTTCCAACACGGAGTAGGGGCGCACAGCTCTGCATATTGCCTACCCGGTGGCGTTCGCCCACCGCAACGCCTTGTCCGGGGCGGCGCGGGTCGGGTATGGGCACGTGGGACCGGGATATGACGGACCTCGGGGGTCATGTGCCGCGCCCGGCCGCCGCCTGGCATCGGGGCCGTGATCCGCACCCTGCTCCGGGTCGTGCTGTTCCGCGACCGCTCGCGGGTCTTCGACGGCTTCCGGCTCCGCCGCCTGCTCGACGCGTCGGTGCTGGTCTACGCCCTGGTCATCGCGATCGGGGTGAGCCAGGCGTACGTCGCGGCCGAGGACCCGGACGGCTGGTGGCCGCTGCTGTTCGCCATCGTCGGCGGCAGCATCGCGCTGACGCTGCGCTCCGCGCTGGTGGCCTGGCGGCTGGCCACGGCCGGCCTGCTGGTCGTGCGGCCGCTGCTGGAAGCCGAACCCGCGCTGCTCGCCGACCGGCGGTGGTTCTGGTACGTCCCCGTCCTGCTTGCCGTCGCCGCGGTGCACCGCGGCCGGGTGGTGCTGGTCGTCGGCGTGCCGACCTCGGCCGTCGTCGCACTGGCCCAGGGCTGGGACGAGCACCTGCCACCGACCGTGGGCGCGCTGCCGGTCGTGCTCCTGCTCGGGTACGCGGTGGGCGCGCGGGGCCGGGCCGAGCAGCGGTTCCACGCCGAGTGGAACGAGAAGGCGGCCCTGGTGGAACGCGCCCGGATCGCCCGCGAGATGCACGACGTGGTCGCGCACCACATGTCGCTGGTGGTCGTCCGGTGCGAGACCGCGCCCTGTCGCGGAGGTGCCGTCCCCCTTGACTTCGGCGTCATGCCGAAGGGGATCGCAGGGGTGGCCGCGCTTGTTGGTCCTGGCCACGTCGGGCGGCGACCCGCCCGCGTTCACGCCGGGGTCGAGGTCCACGGCGACTTGGCGCGTGCGGCGCACGTCGCGGTTGTGGTGCCGGGATCCGATGTGGACGACGGGCGGACGACGCTATGGGTGCTGGAGCGCGGGTGCCGGCTGCCGGTGTTCGCCGGTGTGCGCCTGGTCCGGCTTCGGTATGGCCGCGAGCAGGGCGACCGCGATCGTCCCGGCGTGCAGGGCGACCATCGCGGCGGTGGGCTCCAACGCCAGCAGCGGCGGGACGCAGGCCAGCGCGGTGAGCAGCCAGGGGCGGCGGCCGTGGCACGTGCCGGCGTGGGCGGTGTGCAGCAGGTACCACCCGAGCAGCAGGTGGATGAGGTTCTGCAACGGGTCCACCTGGAACACCACCAGGGTGCCCGCGGCGCCGGAGAACCCCGTGACCACGAACCCGAGCACGCCCAGCGCGCCGTACCCCGCGCCGAGCGTGACGGCGAGCCGGGTGCGGTGCGTCTCGCGGGTCCGGCAGGGGCTGGGCGCGGCGTGGCGCTCGAAGCGGTGGAACACCGCCAGCAGCGGCAGGAGCAGCAGCACCAGCACGGCCAGCCAGCGCGGCCGGGTGGTCACCCAGTCGAACGCGCCGGGGGAGTCCAGCAGGCCGAGCAGGCCGACGACGGCGGCCAGCACGGTCAGGTAGCCCAGGTAGACGGTCATGGGCGCGGAGCGGGCGAACTCCACGACCCGCCACTGCCGCCGCCCGGCGAGCCAGGCCGTGACGCGGGGCCGCAGCAGCAACACCAGGCATATCTGGGCCAGGCCGAGCACGAGCAGGCACACGGTGGGCGGGCTGAGGTTCGAGACCCGCTCGCCGGGCAGCGGCATCATCGTCCGCGGGTAGCCGCCGAACGTGATCAGCGCCAGCAGCGCGGGCACGGCGGCGAGCGCGAGGCCGCCGAGCACCCGGCGCGGGACGCGGCGCAGGCTGCCGTCGGCGTAGTGGAACCCGAGCTGCTGGAGCAGCAGCGCGCCGAGCACCAGGTTCAGGTAGCCGCCGGTGCGCCAGGACAGGCCGATGCGCGCGAGGTCGACCACGATCATGGCGGCGACCAGCGCCACCGGCGTGACCAGCCGGGCGTGGCGGTGCAGCCAGGCCATGACCGGGGTGGCGGCGACCGCGACCAGGTACAGCCCGAGGAACCACAGCGGGTGCGCGATCAGCCGGCCGAACATCTCGACCCGCGACTTGTCCACGTCGAGCAGTTCCAGCGGCAGCGGCAGGACCAGCCAGGCCAGCACGAACGCGAGCACCGGCCGCAGCAGCCACGAGATCCGGCGGGCCAGGTAGCGGCCGTAGCCGCCGTGCTCGGCCTGCACGGCGTGCCAGGCGGTGAGGTTCGCGTGCCCGCCCGCGAAGTAGAAGATCGGGACCGCCTGGAGCACCCAGGTGGCGAGCCACAGCCAGTTCGCGCTCACGCCCGCCCAGTGCAGCACGGTGATCAGGGACTGGCCGACCACCACCAGGGCAAGCGCGCCCAGCCGCAGGAACGTGGCGTAGCGGTCGTCGGCGGCCCGCGGGGGCGGCGGCGCGTCGTCGGGTTCGTCCGTCCCGTCCGGGCGCTGCCGGCGGGGCAGGCGGGCCAGGAGCAGGAACACCACGACGGCGCTGCCGAAGCCCCAGGCGAGCACCGGCTCGTGGCCGGGTGGACCCCAGCGCTGCCGCCAGGAGTTGAACTCCAGCCCGGCGGCGTAGAGCTGGGCGGTGGCGTGGCAGCGGGTGGCGTGGCCGCGCGGGTTGAGGTCGCACTGGGTGTGCATGTCGGCGGCGAGGCGGGCGTCGAGCGCCTTGCGCGCGTCCTGGCCGAGCGGGCGTCCCTTGTGCTCGGCGTAGCGCAGCAGGTCGTAACCGAGGTCGTGGGCGCGGCAGCCGGTGCCGAAGTCCCACTCGGTGTCGCCCGCCGGGCCGGAGCACCCGCCGTTGGGGTCGACGGCGCGCGTGGTGCCGTCCGGCGCGGTGACGGCCCTCGGGTCGCGGTGGGTGACCTGGTTGAAGTCGGCCGGGAACAGCCGGAGCGGGTCGGCGTCGGTCGGGTGGGTCAGCGCCTCGACCGCGCGGGCGGCGGCGGCGACGTCACCGCTGAGCGGCGTGGTGTCCGTGGCGCCGGCGGGCCGGGACGCGATCACCCCGCACACGAACACGGCCAACGCCACCAGCACGAACCTGAACCAGGCGGGCAGGCGGGCGAGCAACCGGAGCCCCGGCCACCCCCCGGTGGTCTTCACCGCCAAGTCGCTCATCGGCCACCCAGCGTACGGACGCGGCCCCCACCCCCGCCACCCAACCGGCGTGTCCTACCTCCAGAACGCGCGTGTCCTACCTCCAGAACGCGTGAGTCCTACGTTGAGGACCCGAGAGTCCTACGTTCAGGACCCCTGAGTTCAACGCTCAGGACACCGGCAGCGCGCCGGACAGCGACGCCAACGCCATCTGCGACAGCAACGCGGCCATCTGGTCACGGTCCAGGTGCGCGCTGTGCGGCGTCGAGTTGATCAGACCGAACACGGCGTGCGCCGCCGCACGCGCGGTCGGCTCGTCCACCTCCGGCGAGGTCTTGCGGATCGTCTCCACCCACACCTCGACGTAACGCCGCTGGAGCGCTCTCACCCGCCGCCGGTCCGGGTCGGTCAGGTTCGCCAGGTTGCGGATCTGCACGGTGATCAACGCCGGGTCGTCCAACGCGAAGTCGACGTGCCACCGGATCAATTCCCGAAGCGCGTGCGCCGGGTCGCCCGAGCTCGCCACGCGGTTCAGCCCGCCGTCCAGCAGCCGCTCGCTGATCGACGTCAACATCTCGCCGAGCATCGCGTCCTTGCTGCGGAAGTGCCGGTAGAGCGCCGGCCCGGAAATCCCCACCGCCGCGCCGATGTCGTCGATGCCCACGCCGTGGAAGCCGTGCCGCGCGAACAGCTCGGCGGCGGCGGCCAGGATCTGCTCCCGGCGGGTCTGCTTCGCTGGCTCGGCTGACACGGGGCCCATCTTAAACAACCGGACCGGCACGTGTAAACGGTCGTTAACCGACCGGCCACGCGACGATCACCGCGCCGCGCCCGAAACACGTAGTTAACTCTTGACCCACTCTTTTTATATAGGACTACTTGCTGGTAACCATTGTTGTGCTCCGCATCACACCCTGCGTTGTTTCCCTCCGGGAGGCTCCGATGCGCCTTGTCCGAACCCTGTCCAGCGCGGCGCTGGCCCTGATCGCCTCGCTGGCGCTCGTCGTGCCGGCCGAAGCGGCCGCCGCCAACTACGTCGCGCTCGGCGACTCCTACTCCTCCGGCACGGGCACCGGCTCGTACTACAGCGACTCGGGCAGCTGCAAGCGCAGCCAGTACAGCTACCCCGCCCTCTGGGCGGCGTCGCACGCGCCCGCGTCGTTCAAGTTCGTGGCCTGCTCCGGCGCGAAGACCGGCGACGTGCTGGCCAACCAGGTCGGCGCCCTGAGCGCGACCACCTCCCTGGTCAGCATCTCGATCGGTGGGAACGACGCCGGCTTCACCGACGTGATCACCACCTGCACCTTCGGCACCGACTCGACGTGCGTCAACCGGGTCGAGCAGGCCAAGGCGTACGCCACCGGCACGCTCCCGGGCCTGCTCGACAACGTCTACGCGCAGATCCGCAACCGCGCGCCGTCCGCGACCGTCGTCGTCCTCGGCTACCCGCGCCTCTACAAGGTGCCGGGCAGCTGCGCGGTCGGCCTGAGCGACACCAAGCGCGCCGCGATCAACTCCGCCGCCGACACCCTGCACCAGGTCATCTCCGCCCGGGCGGGCGCGAAGTCGTTCGTCTACCGCGACCTGCGCGGGGCGTTCACCGGGCACGAGATCTGCTCCTCGGACTGGTGGCTGAACAGCCTGTCCTGGCCGGTGGAGGAGTCCTACCACCCCAACCGCAACGGCCAGCGCCTCGGCTACCTGCCGCAGCTCAACACCGTCACCGGCTGACCCCGCGCGACGTCACCGGAAGGGGGCCGCACCCGCGGCCCCCTTCTGCTTGTGACGGGCGTTAACAGGCGCTAACATCTCCTCAGGTTAACGACGGCTAACCGCTGAGGAGCCCGATGGACGCCCCGGTCCTGCGCAGCACGGCCGACAAGTCGGCCGACGCCTTCCGGCGCTACCACGACGAGCACACCCGCCTCGTGCACGACCTGCGCGAGAAGCTCCGCCAGGCCGCCCTCGGCGGTCCGGAGAAGGCGCGCACCCGGCACGTCGAGCGCGGCAAGCTGCTGCCCCGCGACCGGGTCGACACCCTGCTCGACCCCGGGTCGCCGTTCCTCGAACTCTCGCCGCTGGCCGCGAACGGCATGTACGGCGACGAGGCGCCGGCCGCCGGCGTCATCACCGGCGTCGGCCGCGTCTCCGGCCGCGAGGTCGTGGTCGTCGCCAACGACGCCACCGTCAAGGGCGGCACGTACTACCCCATGACGGTGAAGAAGCACCTGCGCGCGCAGGAGGTGGCGCTGCAGAACAACCTGCCGTGCGTCTACCTGGTGGACTCCGGCGGCGCGTTCCTGCCCAGGCAGGACGAGGTGTTCCCGGACCGCGAGCACTTCGGCCGCATCTTCTTCAACCAGGCCACCATGTCCGCCCGCGGCATCCCGCAGGTCGCCGCCGTGCTCGGCTCGTGCACCGCGGGCGGCGCGTACGTGCCCGCGATGTCGGATGAGGCGGTGATCGTGCGCGGCCAGGGCACGATCTTCCTCGGCGGTCCGCCGCTGGTGAAGGCCGCGACCGGCGAGGTCGTCACGGCCGAGGAGCTGGGCGGCGGCGAGCTGCACTCCCGCACGTCCGGCGTCACCGACCACCTCGCCGAGGACGACGCCCATGCGCTGCGGATCGTCCGCTCGATCGTCAGCACGTTCGGCCCCCGCGCGCCGCGCCCGTGGCAGGTGGAGCCGAGCGTCGAGCCCGCCGTCGACCCCGCCGAGCTGTACGGGGTGGTGCCGACCGACAGCCGCACGCCCTACGACGTGCGCGAGGTCATCGCCCGCGTGGTGGACGGCAGCCGGTTCCACGAGTTCAAGAAGGAGTACGGCGCGACGCTGGTCACCGGGTTCGCCCGGATCCACGGCCACCCGGTCGGCATCGTCGCCAACAACGGCGTGCTGTTCGGCGAGTCGGCGTTGAAGGGCGCGCACTTCGTCCAGCTGTGCGACCAGCGCCGCGTGCCGCTGGTGTTCCTGCAGAACATCAGCGGGTTCATGGTGGGCCGCGAGTACGAGGCGGCGGGCATCGCCAAGCACGGCGCGAAGATGGTCACCGCGGTGGCGTGCGCGCGGGTGCCGAAGTTCACCGTGGTCATCGGCGGGTCGTTCGGCGCGGGCAACTACTCGATGTGCGGCCGGGCCTACTCGCCCCGGTTCCTGTGGATGTGGCCCAACGCCCGGATCTCCGTGATGGGCGGCGAGCAGGCCGCCTCCGTGCTGGCCACGGTGCGGCGCGACCAGCTCGGCGACGCGTGGTCGGCCGAGGAGGAAGAGGCGTTCAAGGCCCCGATCCGGCAGCAGTACGAGGACCAGGGCAACCCGTACTACTCGACGGCGCGGCTGTGGGACGACGGCGTGATCGACCCGCTCGACACGCGCATGGTGCTGGGCCTGGCGTTGTCCGCGGCGGCCAACGCCCCGATCGAGCCGGTGTCCTACGGCGTCTTCCGGATGTGATGAACGTGGGTGGCGGAGAGATGTTCGACAGCGTCCTGGTGGCCAACCGCGGCGAGATCGCGGTGCGGGTGATCCGCGCGTTGCGGCGGTTCGGCATCCGGTCGGTCGCGGTCTACAGCGACGCGGACGTCGACGCGCTGCACGTGCGGCTGGCGGACGTGGCGGTGCGGATCGGGCCCGCGTCGGCGCGGGAGAGCTACCTGTCGGTCGAGCGGATCGTCGAGGCGGCCCGGTCGACCGGCGCGCAGGCCGTGCACCCCGGGTACGGGTTCCTGGCCGAGAACGCGGAGTTCGCGCGGGCGTGCGAGAAGGCCGGGCTGGTGTTCATCGGGCCGCCCGCCGAGGCGATCGAGGCGATGGGCGACAAGATCCGCGCCAAGCTGACCGTCGCGGCGGCCGGCGTGCCGGTGGTGCCCGGTCGGACCGAGGTCGGGATGACCGACGACGACCTGGTCGAGGCGGCCGCGGAGATCGGGTTCCCGGTGCTGCTCAAGCCGTCCGCCGGCGGTGGCGGCAAGGGCATGCGGCTGGTGACGTCGGCCGACGGGCTGCGGGACGCGATCGAGTCGGCCCGGCGCGAGGCCCTCGGGTCGTTCGGCGACGACGCGTTGCTGATCGAGCGGTTCGTCGGCAACCCGCGGCACATCGAGATCCAGGTGCTGGCCGACGCGCACGGCGGCGTGGTGCACCTCGGCGAGCGCGAGTGCAGCCTCCAGCGACGGCACCAGAAGATCATCGAGGAGGCCCCTTCGCCGTTCCTGACGCCGGAGGCCCGGGAGGCGATGGGCCGGGCGGCGGTGGAGGCGGCCCGGTCCGTGGGGTACGTCGGCGCGGGCACGGTGGAGTTCATCGTGGACGGCGCGTCCGGCGACTACTACTTCATGGAGATGAACACCCGGCTCCAGGTCGAGCACCCCGTCACCGAGTTGGCGACCGGGATTGACCTGGTCGAGTGGCAGTTGCGGGTCGCGGCGGGTGAACCGCTCGCGCTCGGCGACGTGACGTTGTCGCGGCACGCCGTGGAGGCCCGGGTGTACGCGGAGGACCCGGCGCGGGGGTTCCTGCCGACCGGCGGCACGGTGCTGGCGCTGCACGAGCCGGAGGACGTGCGGGTGGACTCGGCGCTGCGGGTCGGGTTGACCGTCGGCAGCGACTACGACCCCATGCTGGCCAAGGTGGTCGCGCACGGGGCGACGCGGGAGGAGGCGTTGCGCCGGCTGGACGCCGCGCTGGGCCGGATGGTGCTGCTCGGCGTGACGACGAACATCCCGTTCCTGCGGGCGTTGCTGGCCGACCCGGACGTGCGGGCGGGCGCGCTGGACACCGGGCTGGTGGAGCGCAAGCTGGAGTCCCTGGTGCGGCCCGGGGTGCCGGACGAGGTGCTGGCCGCGGCGGCGTTGGAGCGGCAGCTCGCGGTGCGCGGCGACGACCCGTGGGACCGGACCGGCGGGTGGCGGATCGGCGAGCACGCGTGGACCAGGTGGCTGATCGACGGGGTCGAGGTCCGCGTGCGCGGTGACGAGGTGTCCGTCGACGGCGGGGAACCGGTGCGGCTCACCGCGTCAGTGGACGGGTCGTGGCTCGTCGTCGGCGGTCGGCGGTACGCGATGGCCCGTGCGGGCAACGTGCTGTGGCTCGGCGCGGACGGGCACGCGTGGGCGTTGACCGAGACGCTGCCGTCCGAGGTCGCGTCGTCGTCGGCGGCGGGCAGCGGCGGCCCGGTGACCAGCCCGATGCCCGGCACGGTGCTCGTGGCCCGGGCGCGGCAGGGCGAGCACGTGACCGCCGGCCAGGCGTTGTTCGTGGTCGAAGCGATGAAGATGGAGCACACCGTCACGTCACCCGTGGACGGGGTGCTCGCCGAAGTGCACGTCCAGGCCGGCCAACAGGTCGCGCTGGACCAACCCCTAGCCGTCGTCGTGCCCCACCAGGAGTGAGCGATGTTGGACTTCCGCCTTGACGAGGAATACGAGGCGCTGCGCAAGACCGTCGAGGAGTTCGCGCGCGAGGAGGTCGCGCCGGTCATCGGCGGGTTCTACGAGCGCGAGGAGTTCCCGTACGGGATCGTCGCCAAGATGGGGCGGATGGGCCTGTTCGGGCTGCCGTTCCCCGAGGAGTACGGCGGCATGGGCGGCGACTACTTCGCGTTGTGCCTGGCGCTGGAGGAGCTGGCGCGGGTGGACTCGTCGGTCGCGATCACGCTGGAGGCGGGGGTCTCGCTCGGGTCGATGCCGCTGTTCCGGTTCGGGTCGGCCGAGCAGAAGGCGGAGTGGCTGCCCCGGTTGTGCGCGGGCGAGGTGCTGGGCGCGTTCGGGTTGACCGAGCCGGGCGGCGGGTCGGACGCGGGCGCGCTGCGGACCACCGCGCGGGTCGACGGCGACGAGTG
The DNA here is from genome assembly GCF_042752395.1 of Actinosynnema sp. NPDC059335. Lineage (NCBI taxonomy): Bacteria > Bacillati > Actinomycetota > Actinomycetes > Pseudonocardiales > Pseudonocardiaceae > Actinosynnema > Actinosynnema sp. NPDC059335. Next base: position 73,684 of record NZ_JBHYXZ010000004.1, read on the forward strand.
GGTGATCAACGGCACCAAGGCGTTCATCACCAACTCGGGCACGGACATCACCGGGTTGGTCACGGTGGCGGCGGTGACCGGGCGGCGGGAGAACGGCAAGCCGGAGATCTCGGCGATCATCGTGCCGTCGGGGACGCCGGGGTTCTCGGTGTCGCGCAAGTACTCCAAGGTCGGGTGGAACGCCTCCGACACGCGGGAGCTGTCGTTCCAGGACTGCCGCGTGCCGCTGGGGAACCTGCTCGGCGAGCGGGGGCGGGGGTACGCGCAGTTCCTGCAGACGTTGGACGAGGGTCGGGTGGCGATCGCGGCCCTCGGCGTGGGGCTGGCGCAGGGGTGCGTGGACGAGTGCGTGCGGTACGCGAAGGAGCGCGAGGCGTTCGGCCACCGGATCGGGGAGTACCAGGCGATCCAGTTCAAGATCGCCGAGATGGAGGCGCGCACGCACACCGCGCGGTTGGCGTACTACCAGGCGGCGTCGAAGATGCTGCGCGGCGAGCCGTTCAAGCGTGAGGCGGCGATCGCGAAGCTGGTGTCGTCGGAGGCGGCGATGGACAACGCGCGTGACGCGACGCAGGTGTTCGGCGGCTACGGGTTCATGAACGAGTACCCGGTGGGCCGCTTCTACCGCGACGCCAAGATCCTGGAGATCGGCGAGGGCACGAGCGAGGTCCAGAAGATGCTGATCGCCCGCGACCTGGGCCTCCACTAACCCGCGTGTCCTACGTTCGCGTCGCGCGTGTCCTACGTCCGGAACACCCGAGTTGAACGTTCGGAACACGGCCCGCCCGTCCTGAGCGTTCAACTCGGGGTACGCGAACGTAGGACACGCGCGTTCCGGACGTAGGACACGCGGGTTAGAAGTGGCCGTGGCGGCCTTCGCCCGAGTGGAAGCGGCGCAGGTGTCGGTCCACGTCGGTCAGCGAGGTCAGGCCGTGGGACAGTTCGTTGGCCAGGGCGTCGGGTTCCGGCAGGCCCTCCTGCTCCAGCAGCGACAGGCGGTCGTGGCGCAGGCCCAGCTGCGGGAAGTCCGCCAGCTCCGCCGCCAACGCCTCCGCCGCCGCACGGGACGTCCCGCTCGGCACCACCCGGTTCACCAGGCCGATGTCCAACGCCTCCACCGCCCGCACCGGACGGCCCGTCAGCACCAGGTCCATCGCCCGCGACAACCCGATCAACCGCGGCAGCCGCACGGTCCCGCCGTCGATCAGCGGCACGCCCCACCGCCGCGAGAACACGCCGAACACCGCGTCCTCGTCGGCCACCCGCAGGTCGCACCACAGCGCCAGCTCCAACCCGCCCGCCACCGCGTACCCCGACACCGCCGCGATCACCGGCTTGGACAGCCGCAACCGCGTCGGCCCCATCGGCCCGGACGGCGACCGCGCGTCGTTGCCCCGCTCCGACCCGAGCGCCTTGAGGTCCGCCCCCGAGCAGAACGTCCCGCCCTCACCGTGCAGCACGGCCACCGCCGCGCCCGGGTCGTCGTCGAACTCGCGGAACACCTCGGTCAACGTGTGCGCGGTCGGGCCGTCCACCGCGTTCCGCACGTCCGGCCGGTTCAGCAGCACGGTGAACACCGGCCCCGACCGCTCCACCCGCACCGCGCTCACGGCTTCGGCAGCCCCCGTTCCACGATCGCGCCGAAGTCGACGCCGCGCGGCAGCGTGCCGAACGCCACGCCCCAGTCGCCGGACAGCCGGGACGCGCAGAACGCGTCGGCCACCGCCGGGTGCCCGTGCCGGACGAGCAACGCGCCCTGCAACGCCAACGCCATCCGCTCCACCAGCCGCCGCGCCCGCACCTCGAGGTCGGCGAGGTCGGTCAGCTCGTCCTTGATCCCGTCGACCGCCGCGTCCAGCCGCCGGTCGGCGCCGCGTGCCGCGTCCAGCTCGCCGAAGAACTCCTCCACCGCCTCCGGCGAACGCCCCAGTGCCCGCAACGCGTCCAGCGCCGCCACGTTCCCCGAACCCTCCCAGATGGACATCAGCGGCGACTCGCGGAACAGCCGCGGCAGCCCGGAGTCCTCGATGTAACCGTTGCCGCCCAGGCACTCCAGCGCCTCGGCGGCGTGCGCCGGCCCCCGCTTGCACACCCAGTACTTGCTCACCGCGAGCCCGAGCCGGCTGCGGTTGCCCGCGAGCCACAGCGCCACGGTGGTCGCCGCCTCCGACTCCACCGCCAGGTCGGCCAGCACGTTGCGCATCGCCGGCTGGTCGATCAGGTACGCGCCGAACGCCTTGCGGTGCGCCGCGTGGTGCGCGGCCTGGGTCAGCCCGGCCCGCATCCCGGCCGCCGAGCCGAGCACGCAGTCCAACCGGGTCATGTTGACCATCTCGATGATGGTCCGCACGCCCCGGCCCTCCTCGCCGACCAGCCACCCGACCGCGCCGTCGTACTCCAGCTCCGCGGAGGCGTTGGACTTGTTGCCGAGCTTGTCCTTGAGCCGTTGCAGGAACATCGCGTTGCGGGTGCCGTCGGGCAGCACGCGCGGCAGCACGAAGCACGACAACCCGCCGGGCGCCTGCGCCAGCGTGAGGAACAAATCGGACATGGGGGCCGAGGTGAACCACTTGTGCCCGGTCAGGACGTAGTGGTCGCCCTGCGGCACGGCGCGGGTGGTGTTCGCCCGCACGTCCGAGCCGCCCTGCTTCTCCGTCATCGACATGCCCGCGATCAGGCCGCGCTTCGTCGCCGGCGCACGCAGCCCGAAGTCGTACTCGCGCGAGGCCAGCAGCGGTTCGAACCGCTCGGCCAACGCGGGCGTGGCGCGCAGCGCGGGCACGGACGCGTACGTCATCGAGATCGGGCACCCGTGCCCGGCCTCGGCCTGGCTCCAGACGTAGAACTTGGCGGCGCGGGCGACGTGCGCGCCCGGCCGGTCGTCCCGCCAGGCCGCGGCGTGCAGGCCGTTCGACACCGCGGTGCGCATCAGCTCGTGCCAGGCGGGGTGGAACTCGACCTCGTCGACCCGGTGGCCGTACCGGTCGTGGGTGTGCAGCACGGGCGGGTGGGCGTTGGCCAGTCGGCCCAGGTCCTGCACGTGCGGCGTGCCCGCGAGGACGCCGAGCGAGCGGACCTCGGGTTCGGCCCACTCCGCGCCGCCGCGCCGCAGGCCGTCCAGCAGCGCCGGGTCGGCGGAGACGTCGTGCCCCTCCAGCGGCGGCACCTGGTTGGTCACCTCGTGAGTGGCGTGGCTCATAACCGCTCAGACTACTACCAGCGGGTAACTTCGAAGGTGGTGAAATTTGGGGGTGCTGATCAAGCTCCGGCGGCCTAACGTCGGTGCGGTGAGCGATCACCGGCAGAGCCTGGAGTCGGACCACCACGATCGGGCGGTGGCCGCGTTGCGCGAGCAGTACGCGGCCATCCCGGCGGGCGCACCCGTGCGCCTGGCCAAGGCGACGTCGAACCTCTTCCGGTTCCGCGCCGAGCAGTCCGGCGGGCTCGACGTGGCCCGCTTCGACCGCGTCCTCTCCGTCGACACCGCCACGCGCACCGCGCAGGTGCAGGGCATGACGACCTACGAGAACCTGGTCGACGCCACCCTCCCGCACGGCCTCATGCCGCTGGTCGTGCCGCAGCTCAAGACGATCACGCTGGGCGGCGCGGTGGCGGGCCTCGGCATCGAGTCCAGTTCGTACCGCAACGGCCTGCCGCACGAGTCGGTGCGGGAGCTGGAGGTGATGACCGGCGACGGCGAGGTCGTCGTCGTGGGTCCCGAGGACGACCTGTTTCGCGGGTTCCCGAACTCCTACGGCACGCTCGGCTACACCTTGCGACTGAAAATCGACCTGGAGCCGGTCAAACCGTACGTGCGACTTCGACACGTGCCCTTCGCGGACGCGGCCGAGTGCGCCCGGGTGATCTCGGAGGTGTGCGCCGAGGGGTCCTACCGGGGCGAACCGGTCGACTTCGTGGACGGCACGGTGTTCTCCGGCCGCGAGCAGTACCTGACGCTCGCGAACTGGGCCGACTCCGCGCCGTTCACCTCGGACTACACCGGGAACGCCATCTACTACCGGTCGATCCAGCGGCGCAGCGTGGACTACCTGACCGTGCGGGACTACCTGTGGCGGTGGGACACCGACTGGTTCTGGTGCTCGCGCGCGTTCGGCGTGCAGCACCCGGTCGTGCGACGGCTCGTGCCGAAGCGGTACCTGCGGTCGGACGTGTACCGCAAGGTGGTGGCGTGGGACCGGCGGCACCGCCTGTCCGCGCGGTTGAGCAAGGCGGTGCAGGAGCCGGTGATCCAGGACGTGGAGATCCCGGTGGACCGCCTGGCCGAGTTCCTGGAGTTCTTCCACCGCGAGATCGGCATCAGCCCGGTGTGGCTGTGCCCGGTGCGGTTGAAGGACCGGGCGGGCTGGCCGCTGTACCCGATGGACCCGGACGTGCTGTACGTCAACGTCGGTTTCTGGTCGACGGTGTCGCTGCGCCCGGACGAGGAGCTGGGCAGCCGCAACCGGCTGATCGAGGACAAGGTCACCGAGCTGGGCGGGCACAAGTCGCTCTACTCCGACTCGTACTACGACGAGGAGGAGTTCTGGGACAACTACAACGGCCCCACCTACCGGGACCTGAAGAAGCGGTACGACCAGGCGGGCAGGCTGCCCGATTTGTACGCCAAGTGTGTTCTCCGTAGGTGAAGGGAGCCGGGGTCATGCGGTTGGCGGAGGTGTTCCAGCGGGCGGTCGGAGGCGCTGACGCGGTGCGGTTCAGCGCGTACGACGGCAGCCAGGCGGGGCCGGCCGACGCGGGTGTGAGCATCGAGGTGCGCACACCGGAGGCGTTGTCGTACCTGGCGTCCGCGCCGGGTGAGCTGGGGCTGGCGCGCGCGTACGTGACCGGCCACCTGGAGATCATCGGTGACGTGTACGGCGCTTTGCGCCAGTTGTCCGACTTCTCGCTGCGGGACGTGCCGTGGGCGCAGCGGGTGGAGCTGCTGACGACGTTGGGCCGGACCAGGTTGAACACCCGGGTGGAGGTGCCGCCGCAGGAGCGGCGGCTGCACGGGCTGCGGCACTCCAAGGCGCGGGACCGCGAAGCCATCGCGCACCACTACGACGTGTCGAACACGTTCTACGAGTGGATCCTCGGGCCGTCCATGGCGTACACGTGCGCCGTGTACCCGACCGAGGGCGCCACGCTGGAGGAGGCGCAGTTCGCCAAGCACGACCTGGTGGCGCGCAAGCTCGGGCTGAAGCCGGGGATGCGGCTGCTGGACGTCGGCTGCGGCTGGGGCGGGATGGTCATGCACGCCGCCCGCGAGTACGGCGTGAAGGCGCTGGGCGTGACGTTGTCGCGCAACCAGGCCGAGTGGGCGCAGAAGGCCATCGTGGAGGCGGGGCTGTCCGACCTGGCCGAGGTGCGCTACCTGGACTACCGCGACGTCCGGGAGACCGGGTTCGACGCGGTCAGCTCGATCGGCCTGACCGAGCACATCGGCAAGGCGAAGCTGCCCGGCTACTTCCGGTCGCTGTACCGGAAGCTGAAGCCCGGCGGGCGGATGCTCAACCACTGCATCACCCGGCCGGACAACAAGCAGCGGGCCAAGACCGGCGGGTTCATCAACCGGTACGTGTTCCCGGACGGCGAGCTGGTCGGGCCGGGCCACCTGGTGTCGCTGATGCACGACACCGGGTTCGAGGTGCGGCACGAGGAGAACCTGCGGGAGCACTACGCCCTGACGCTGGCGGCCTGGTGCGACAACCTGGAGAAGCACTGGGACGACGCGGTGGCCGAGGTCGGCCTCGGTCGGGCCCGGGTGTGGCGGCTGTACCTGGCCGCGTCCCGGCTGGGCTTCGAGCGCAACAACATCCAGCTCCACCAGGTGCTCGGCGTGAAGCTCGACGGCACCACGTCCCACATGCCGCTGCGCCCCGACTGGCTGGGCTGACCCGTGGACCGCGGCGTGCGGGCCTCCCCCACCCGCACGCCGCCCCGCGTGTCCTACGTTCAGAACGCGCGTGTCCTACCTTCAGAACGCGTGTGTCCTACGCTCGCGTCGCGTGTGTCGTACGTTCAGGACCCCCGAGTTCAACGCTCAGGACAGTTGGCCGAGGATCTGCTGCACCTGGTTGGACGGGATCGCGAACCCGATCCCCACGCTGCCCGCCTCACCGCTGTCCGACGCGGGCGAGTAGATCGCCGAGTTGATGCCGATGACCTCGCCCGCCGCGTTCACCAACGGCCCGCCCGAGTTGCCCGGGTTGATCGACGCGTCGGTCTGGATCGCCTGGTAGCTCACCGACGACGCGCGCCGGCCGGTCGACGTCCCCGGCACGGTCACCGTGCGGTCCAGCGCGCTCACGATCCCCGACGTCACGGTGCCCTGGAGGCCCTCCGGCGACCCGATCGCCACGACCTCGTCACCGACCTTCACCTGGTCGGAGTTGCCGAACTTCGCCGGCGTCAACCCGCTCACCCCGGACGCCTGCACGACCGCCAGGTCACTCGACGGGTCGGTACCCACGACGGTGGCGTCGACGGTCCGCCCGTCGCTCAACGTCACCGTCACCCGCTGGGCGCCCGCCACCACGTGGTTGTTGGTCAGGATCCGGCCGTCCGCCGTGAGCACGACCCCGGAGCCGAGCCCCTGCCCCTGCGCCGACACCACGTTCACCTGCACCACGCTCGGCAGCACGCGCGCCGCCACGGCCGAAACGTCCGAAGTGGACGAAGAGGCGTTGAGCGCGACCAGGCTGCTCGACGCCGGGCTGTCCGGCGCGTGCAGCGCGCCGACGACCCCGCCGGTGACCCCGCCGAACACCGCGGCGGCCAGCGCCGCGGAGGTCACCACCACACCGGTGCGCCGCCGCCAGAACGACGCCCGCTCCTCCAACGACCCGCGCATGGCGGGGAAGTCCTGTGTCGTCATGACCTCAGGGTCGGCCCGCACCCTATGAGGAGGCTGAGCGTCCCGTCAGGACTTGCCAAGAATCGCGCGGACCTCGTCGAACGCCAGCGGCGATGTGCCGTACAGCGGACCCTGGGCCGCCGTGACGCCCAGCTCGGCCAACCGCCGCGCCTCGTGCTCCGTGCGCACGCCCGCCGCGTACAGGGGCAGCCCCAACGTCGCCGACCACGTGAGCAGCGCCACGGCCGCGCTCTCCTCGACCGGGTCCGCGCCCTCCGCGAGCCCGTACACGGGCGACCCCTGGAACTTCACCGCCGTCAGCGGGATCCGCCGCAGCCGGTCCATCGGCACGTTGCCGCCGCCCACCTGGTCGAGCACCAGCCGCACGCCGTGCTCGGCCAGGTACGTCAGCTCCTCCACCTGGTCGTCGGTGATCAGCGCGGGCAGGTGCTCGCTCAGCTCGAACCGCAGCAGCCGCGCCGGCAGCCCGCTCTCCCGCAACGCCCGCCGCACGGTCGCGCCCAGCTCCGGCTCCTGGCACTGCCGGGCGGTCAGGTCCATGCTCAGCACCGGCGCGGCGTCGCCGAACTCGGCGTGCCACCGGCCCGCGTCCGCGCACGCCTGCGCGATGGCCCACTTGCCCAGCCGCGCCGCCATCCCGGTGCACGTCGACAGCGACACCAGCTCCTGCGGGTCGAGCAGTCCCTCGGTCGGGTGATCCCAGCGCAGCCGCGCCTCGACGGCCACCAGGGACCCGTCGACCAGCGACCGGACCGGCTCGTAGTCGACCCGGAACTCACCCTGCTCCAGCCCGCCGGAGATCGACGCGGCCAACCGCATCCGGGCACGTTCGCGCTGGTCACGGGTCTTGTCGTAGAGGGCCCACTGCGCCTTGCCGTCGTCCTTGGCCCACCGCACGGTGAGGTCGACGCACCGCAGCAGCTCGGCCGCGTCCGCGCCGCGGGCCGGCTGCACCACGATGCCGACGCTGGCGGTCACGCCGATGCCGTCGTCACCCACCCAGACGGGTTCGGCGAACAGCTCGACGGCGGACTCCACCAGGGTCACGACGGACGCCACGTCGAGCGGGTCGCCGATCAGCACGCCGAACTCGTCCGGCCCGATCCGGGCCAGCCGCCCGACGCCGTCGAACACCGACCGCAGGTGCCCGGCGACCGCGGTGAGGATCCGGTTGCCGACGTCGTGCCCGAACGCGTCGTTGACCACCCGGAACCCGTCGAGGTCGAACACGACCAGGGCGAGCGTCGCGGGACCGCGGTCGCCGACCGCGCCCTCCAGCCAGCCGACGAACTGCGCCCGGTTGGGCAGGCCGGTCTGCACGTCGTGCAGGCTCTGCCGGACGAGCTGGCTCTGCAACGCCCGCACCTCGTCCAGGTTCTCGATCATGGTGACGTAGAAGGCGGGCTCGCCGTCGTCGTCGCGCAGCAGGGCCAGCGCGATGAGGACGTCGACCACGTCGCCGTCGGCGCGCACCAGCTGCGTTTCCGTGCGGACGTGCTCGGTCCCGTTCTGCAGCGCCAGCGCGGCGCGATCGATCCGCTCTCGCTCGTCCGGGTGAACCAGATCGCGGCCGAGTGAACCGATCAGGTCCTCGGCGGTGTGGTCGAGCATGGCCAGCATGGTGTCGTTGCAGTCGAGGATCACGCCGTTGATGTCGGAGACGGCGATCGCCAACGCCGACGTCTGGAACACTGCGCGGAACTTCGCTTCACCCGCGCGTAATGCGGATTCGTCTGTTCGGGTGGTCTTTAACGCCTCGGCGAAACCGGCCGCCAACGCGCCGAGCACGGCCGGGTCGAGGTGCCCGCCGACGAACGCGAGCGTGCGCTCCAGCGTCTCGGTGGCGGTGAGGCCGTGCTCGACCAGGTCGCGGCCGACCCGGCGGGCGTCCGCGGGGGAGCCGTTCGGCCCGGTAGCGGCCCGCAACGCGGCGGTGAACCCGACGAGGAGGTCCTCGAGCGCGGTGGGCGGCACGTCGGTGGACGGGACGGTGGACGCGATGGCGGCGGCCCAGCGACGCGCGCACGCGTCCTGGGTTTGTCCGGGCTCATCACCCGGTCTCGCCGCACCTGCCTGTTCGGCCATCTTCATTCAGCTCTGCGGGCCAATCTTCAACGGTAAGCCGGTGCGGATTTCTCCCGCACATTGTTCACTCGAATGGTCGAATGGGGACCGGAGGTCCCGGTCAGCTTACTTCTTGCCCGCCCGGCTCCGGCAAGTCGCTCGGCGGTTCTCTTCAGCGTCCCGTGATCTTGGAGGGCGTCGACCGGGACGTGCGCGCCGGTATGGCCTGATCATCCCGCCGGTGGTCGGAGTTTCACCGATTCAGTGGTGTACCGCGGGACTTCTGCGCGGCATCGTGAAGCTTTTTCGCGGGTCGGGCGGAAGCGGACATTTCGTGACCGGCGGCCGTCCCGAGCGTTGAATTCGGGTGTTCCGGACGTAGGACTCACACGACGCGAACGTTGGACTCACGCGTTCTGGAGGTAGGACACGCGCGGGGGGGCCGGGGGGGGGGGGCCCCCCGGGGGGGGGGGGGCCCGGGGTCAAGGACCAAGGGATTGGGGGGGGGGGTGGGGGGGTTTGTGTGGGGGGCCCCCCGTTACAACCCCCCACC
>NZ_JBHYXZ010000004.1:83187-108453 GCF_042752395.1 Actinosynnema sp. NPDC059335
GTGGCCCGGTCGCGTGTTTGTGGGGTGGCTTGCGCGTGAGTTCTCCCCCCGCGCCGAATGCTCGTTCCCGGGGGGGGGTGGGGGGGGGGGCGGGGGGGGGGGGGGGGCCCCCCCCCCCCCCGCGGTGGGTCAGGCGACGGTGGACAGGACCGAGGCGATGCGGGTGGCGATGCGGTCGTTGTCGGTCGGGGCCAGGCTGAGCCAGCCGTCCTCGTGGACCATGAGGTAGCGGCCCTGGTGGGTGTCGAACCAGGTGATCAGCGTGCCGGCCCGCGAGCGCCGGTAGCCGCCGCCCACGGTGACGCCGAACTGGCCGCCCGCGACCCGGCTCGTGGCCAGCTCGCTGACCACGGTCGCGTCCTCCCGCGACAGGCCGGCCTTCTGCAGCGCCTCCCGCTCGTCCAGCTCAGCGCTGCCCCACGGGTCGTCGTCCTCGTCGTCCTGCTGCTGCTCGTTCTGCATCGCCACGGCTGCGTTCAGCGTCTCCAGCCGCAGCGACAACGCGCTGCCCGGCCCGGCGGACCCGTCCGGCAGCACCTCCACGATCGACCGGGCCAGCGACGTCGGCCGGATCTCCAGCACCCCGACCGAGCCGCTGTCGATCACCGCCATCGCGCCCCGCCCGCCGTCGGACACGGCGACCGCGCGCACCGACCGGTCCACGTGGGCGACCGCGTCCACGGCCACCTCGTGCTCGGCGAGCAGCCGCAGCAGCTCCACCAGCCGGGGCGAGGGCTCGCCGTAGGCGGCGAGCACCTCCTCCCGCAACCGCTTGCGCTCCTCCTCGGTGGCGCCCAGGCTCGGCACGTCCAGCGGGTACGGCAGCCGGCCGAGGTCGAGGTGGTGCCACAGCACGTCCAGCTCGCGCGGCGTGAGCACGAACTCCGGCTCGATCACGGCTGGTCGCCCTTCTTCCGCGGCTTCGCGCCACCGATCACCGAGGGCGGCAGGTTCTCGCCGGGCACCTCGAAGATGTCCTCGCCGCGGATGTACGCGGCGGACCGGTGCTCCTTGTCCTCGCCCTGCTGACCGCCGGCCGGGGCGCCGCCCATCGGCGCGCCGCCCGCCATCGGGGACGCCGCCGCGCCCGCGCCGCCGGGGCCGAAGCCGCCGACGGGCATCGCGCCGCGCGGGCCGGGACCGCCGACCGCGCCGGTCGAACCGCCCGCGGCCAGCGAGCCGCCGGGGCCGCCCGCGCCACCCGAGCCGGTCGGGCCAAAGCCACCGCCGCCACCGCCGCCGAACGCGCCCGGGGGCATGCCGCCGGGCATCCGCGCGCCGCCCGCGCCGCCACCGCCGCCGCCACCGCCGGTACCACCGACGCCGGCCGCTCCCGGCGTGCCGGGCAACGGGGGCGTGCCGGGGCTGCCCGCCGGGATGTAGGCCGGCGGCTTCACGCCGGGCGGCAGCGTGCCGCCACCCGGCCGGGGCACGGTGTTCGGGTTCGCCGGCTGGTACGGCGGCACGTAGCCGGTGCCCGTCGGCGGCTGGTAGCCCCCGGCGGGCGGCGGCGTGTACGTCGAGCCGTAGTTGGGCGTCGGCGGCGTGTACGGGTTCGCCACCGGCACCTGCGCCGCCGCGGCAGCGGCCGTCGTGCCCTCGGGCCGGTACACCGGCTGCGGGACCGGCGACCCGCCGGCGTACCCGCCACCGCCACCGGAGTACCCGCCACCGGAGTAGCCACCCGGCTGGTACGACGCCGCCGCGGGCGCGTACCCGGACGGCTGGGTGGTCGGCTGGGCCGGCTGGTACGCCGGCGCCTGCTCCACGGGCCGCAGCGCCTGCGCCTGCTGGGCGGGCTGCGCCGCCGTGTACGCCGACGGCGCCGTGCCACCGCCGCCCGCGCCGCCCGCCGCGTCCACGTTCGCGCTCGCGAGCGTGGCCACCGAGGCCCGGGAGAGCGCGAGCACCGGCTCCTCGGTGCGCCCGGTGACCGGGTTGAACGGCGCGGTGAAGCGCGGCGTGGTCTGGTCGACCGCCTGCGACTCCCGCTCCATGGTCGTCATGACGGTCACGGCGTGCTCGTGCAGCGCCCGCGCGTGGTCGTTGGCCGCCTGCACGTCGGCGGCGGAGCTCGCCAGGCCCTGGATGCCGCCCGCGGTGAACACGCCGGTGGCCTGGTCCCAGTTGAACTCGACCGGCTCGGGCATGCTGGCCCGCGCGTTCTCCATGATCTGGCTCTCGTCCTGGACCCGCTTGCCCACCTCGACCGCGGTCTCGGCGGTGTGCGTCACCCAGTCGGCCAGGCCCTTGATCGCGAGCCGCGCCGCGTCCGCCGCGTCGCCGGTCCAACCGGACTCGCTGAGCGCCACCCGCTCGTTGATCAGCCGGGCGGCCTCGGTCAGCTCGGCGCCGAACTGGCCCCACTCCGCGCCGATCTCGCCGGTCTGGCCCGGGTCGTTGTTGTGGTGCACCGCCTCGTACAGCTCGCGGTGCGACCGGGACGCCCAGTTCTGGGTCTCGGTCAGCACCGGGTCCGGCTCCTGGTCCTCGCGGAACAGCCGCTTCGCCGCGGGCTCCTGCCCGCCCTGCGCCACCTGCTCGGTCGCCATCGTCGCCAGTCCCCTCAGTTCCCGGTCAGCCTGGTCAGGGCGACGCCGCTCTCCTCGTCGACCGCGGTGAAGTTGCGGATCGCGCTCTGCACGGAGTCGTGCGTCTGCTGGAGCACCTCGCGGTACGCGGTCATCACGGCCACGAACGACCGCGGGTCGCCGTCCGCGCGGGCCTCGAACTTCTGGGCCAGCCGGTCGCCGACGGGGTTGCGGCCGATCGGCGCGGGGCGGGCGAGCCGGCCCGCGCGCTCCAGCCACGAGTCGACCTGGTCCATCTGCTCCAGGAGCATCCTGCGCAGTTCCTCGCCGGTGGCGGGATCGAGCGACACCCGGCCGGAGTTCACGGTCTCCTGGAGCGCCACGACCTGTCCGTTGACGGTCGGGACCTCACGGGGCGGGGCCACTTCATCCCCGTTCTCGGCGATGTACATCGGTATCCCTCGCGAAGGCAGCCTGCTGGACGGAACCGACCATCCCGCGACCCCCCAACGCCGGGCCAACGCGCGCCCAACGCGGCCCGTCGGGGTGCGGTGACGACTGTGGGAAACTCATCGACCACACGGTGACAACGCCGAAAGGGCTTGCGGATGCGGGTGAACCTGCTTGGGCCCGTTGAGCTGGTTTCCGCAGGTGGGGAAGCCGTTCGGTTGGGCGCGGCCAAGCGGCGGACGGTGCTCGCGGCACTCGCGCTCGAACTCAACCGCGTGGTGTCCGGCGACCGGTTGCTCGACCTCGTGTGGGACGGCTCACCGCCGCCGCAGGCCAAAGCCGCCCTCCAGGGGCACATCGCCCAGCTCCGCAAGGTCCTCGCCGACGGTGTCGCGCTCGTCACCCGGTCGCCCGGCTACGTGCTGACCGGCGAACGCGCGGACGTCGACGTGTTCCGGTTCGAGGACCTGCTGGCGACGGCCCGCGACGCGCCGGACGAGGACGCGGTGCGGCTGCTGCGCGACGCGTTGGCGCTGTGGCGCGGCCCGGTGCTGGCGGACGTGCCGGGCGACCACCTGCGCGAGGCGGTGTCGGCGCGGCTGGAGGAGCTGCGGCTGGTGGCCGTGCAGGAGCTGGCGACCCGGCTGACGCGGCTGGACCGGGCGGCCGAGGCGGTGTCCGGGCTGCGTGACGCGGTGGAGGCCAACCCGCTGCGCGAGGCGCTGGTGGCGCGCCTGGTGCTGGCGCTGCACTGGAGCGGCCGGCAGGCCGAGGCGTTGGCGGTGTACCACCGGACGCGGGAGCGGCTGGCCGACGAGCTGGGCGTCGACCCGGGGCCGGAGCTGCGCGAGGCGTACCAGACCGTGCTGGCGGGCGACACCGCGCCGACGCCCGCGGTGGACCGCGCGCCCGCCCAGTTGCCGCGCGAGCACCGCGGGTTCGTGGGGCGCGAGGAGGAGCTGTCCGACCTCGGCGCGGCCCTGATCGGCCAGGACTCGGCGATCGGGCTGCTGGTCGGCCCGGCCGGGGTGGGCAAGACGGCGTTGGCGCTGCGGTGGGCGCACGGGGTGGCGGCCGACTTCCCGGACGGCCAGCTGTTCGTGAACCTGCGCGGGTTCGACGAGACCGAGCCGCTCGACCCGCGGACGGCGTTGATCGGGTTCCTGCGGGCGTTCGGGCTGACCGACTCGCAGATCGCGGTGGACCTGGAGGGCCAGGCCGCGCAGTACCGGTCGCTGCTGGCCGGGCGGCGGGTGCTGGTCTTCCTGGACAACGCCCGGTCGGCCGAGCAGGTCCGGCCGCTGCTGCCGGGCTCGCCGCGGTGCCTCGTGCTGGTGACGAGCAGGCACCGGTTGGACGACCTGGTGGTGACGGAGGGCGCGTCGTCGCTGCACGTGCCGACGTTGCCGGAGTCGAGCGCCGAGGACCTGCTGACCGCGCTGCTGGGCCGCCAGCGGATCGAGCAGGAGCCGGAGGCGGTCGCGGAGCTGGTGGAGCTGTGCGACCGGCTGCCGCTCGCGCTGCGGATCGCGGGCGCGCGGCTCGCGTCCCGGCCGCGGTGGACGATCCAGTCGCTGGTGGACGAGCTGCGCGACGAGCAGGGGCGGCTGGCGGCGTTGTCGCTGCCGGAGGCGGGGCGCGGGGTGCACGCGGCGCTGGCCGTGAGCTACCGGGAGCTGCCCGAGGGCGCGGCGCGGCTGTTCCGGCGGCTCGGCCTGCACCCCGGCACGGACCTGGACAGCTACGCGGCGGCGGCGCTGCTGGACATCAACGTGGTCAGCGCCCGCACCCACCTGCGGACCCTGGCGTACGCGAACCTGCTGCACGAGTCGACGCCGGACCGGTACTCGCGGCACGACCTCGTGCGGCTGTTCACCCACCACCTGGCGGCCACGGAGTCCGATGTGGACAACCAGGTGGCGGCGAACCGGCTGCTGGACTACTACCTGCACGTGGCGGACCGGGCGCGGGCGCACCTGTCCGACCACGTCCGGCCGTTCGGGCCGATCGAGCACCGGCCGGCGTCGTTCCCGGAGCTGGCGTCGCACGCGGCGGCGCTGGACTGGTTCACGCTGGAGGAGGCGAACCTCGGGCTGGCGCTGGACATCGCGGTGAACAGCGGGCAGCGGGAGCGGACGTGGCAGCTCGCGCTGTGCCTGGACGCGTTCCACTTCCGCCGGGGCAACCGGCTGGACCGGCTGGCGCTGTGCCGGATCGGGTTGGCCGCGACGCGCTCGCTCGGCGACCGGCACGCGCAGGCGACGTTCCTGCTGCGGTTGGGTTCGACCCTGGCCGACCTGGGGCGGATCGACGAGGCGATCAAGGCGTGCACGCGGGCGGCGGCGTTGTCGGACGGCGACCGGCACCTGGAGCTGGCGGCGCTGGCGAACCTCGGGTACTGCCTGATGGCCGACGACCAGCTGGACCGGGCGCAGGAGACGATCCTGGAGGCGCTGGAGGTGGCGCGGGAGGTCGGGGACAACCGGTCGCAGGCGAGCATCCAGAACAACCTGGCCAACGTGCTGCTGCGCAAGCACCGGCCGGAGGAGGCGTTGCGGCACGCGACGGAGGCGCTGGGCCTGTTCCCGTCCGCGCCGTCGAAGGCGCACACGGCGACGTTGCACACCGTGGGCGCGGCGTCCCAGCAGCTGGGCCGTGCCGACGAGGCGCTGGAGTCGTACCGGGCGGGGCTCGCGCTGGCGGCGCGCCTGGGCGACCGCTACCAGGAGGCGTTGTGCCACCGGGCGATCGGGGACGTGCTGGAGCAGTCCGAGGGCCCGGCCGCCGCCCGCCCGCACTGGCTGGCCGCGCTCCAGCTCTACCGCGACCTGCGCCTGGCCGACGCCGACGACCTGGCCCGCAAACTGGGCCTGGCCTCCTGACCGCACAACTCACGCGTTCCGAACGTAGGACACGCGCGTTCCGAACGTAGGACACGCGCGTGTGTCCTACGTTCAGGTCAGGTGTGTCCTACGTTCGGGTACCCCGAGTTCAACGTTCAGGTCAGGCGGTGGCGTGGGCGGCGGCGCGGCCGGCGACGCGGCCGGAGAACAGGCAGCCGCCCAGGAACGTGCCCTCCAGGGCGCGGTAGCCGTGGACGCCGCCGCCGCCGAACCCCGCCGCCTCACCCGCCGCGTACACGCCCGCCAACGGCGTGCCGTCGGACTGCAGCACGCGCGCGGACAGGTCGGTGTGCAGGCCGCCCAACGTCTTGCGGGTCAGCACGGACAGCCGCACGGCGATCAGCGGACCGGCCTTGGGGTCCAGCAGCGCGTGCGGCTCGACCACGCGGATCAGCTTGTCGGTGACGAACCTGCGCGCCTCGCGCATGGCGTTGACCTGCATGTCCTTGCCGAGCCCGGACAGCACCTGCCGGTCGCGGTGCACGATGGTCCGCCGCAGCGCCGCCGCGTCGATCAACGACGTGCCGGTCAGCTGGTTCATGCCCGCGGCCAGCTCCTCGGGCGTGCGGCCGAAGATGAACTCCTCGGACCGCTTGGCGAACTCCTCCACGGGCGCGACCGCCCCGGGCAGCGCCCGCTTGAGCACCGCCTTCACGTCCTTGCCGGTCAGGTCGGGGTTCTGCTCCGACCCGGACAGCGCGAACTCCTTGCCGATGATCCGCGAGTTCAGCACGAACCACGAGTAGCCGTACCCGGTCTTCACGATGTGCTCCAGCGCCCCGAGCGCGTCGAACCCCGGGAACAGCGGGATCGGCAGCCGCGCGCCGGTGGCGTCCAGCCACAGCGACGACGGGCCGGGCAGGATGCGGATGCCGTGCCTGCTCCACACCGGGGCGTAGTTGGCGATGCCCTCGGGGTAGTGCCACATGCGGTCCTCGTTGATGATCTCGCCGCCGGCGCCCTGCACGACCCTGAGCATCTCGCCGTCCACGTGGTCGGGCACGCCCGACAGCATGTGCTCGGGCGGCGTGCCCAGCCGGGCGGGCCAGTTGCGGCGCACCATGTCGTGGTTCGCGCCGATGCCGCCGGACGTGACGACCACGGCCTGCGCGCGCAGCTCGAAGTCGCCGGACGCGGTCCGCGAGCTGGGCTCGCCCCGACCGGCCGTGCTGGGCTCCAGCACCTCGCCGCGCACGCCGTCCACCACGCCTCCGGTCGTGGTCAGCCCGGTGACGCGGTGCCGGAACCGCAGCTGCACGAGCCCGCGCGCCACGCCCTCGCGCACCCGCCGCTCGAACGGCGCCACGATGCCGGGCCCGGTGCCCCAGGTCACGTGGAACCGCGGCACGGAGTTGCCGTGGCCGTCGGCCAGGTACCCGCCGCGCTCGGCCCACTGCACGAGCGGGAACCAGCGCACGCCCATCGCGTGCAGCCACGGCCGCTTCTCGCCCGCCGCGAAGTCCACGTACGCCTCGGCCCACCGGCGCGGCCAGTGGTCGGCGTCCCGGTCGAACGCCGCCGAGCCCAGCCAGTCCTGCAGGGCCAGCTCCGCCGAGTCCTTGACCTTCAGCCGCCGCTGCTCCGGGCTGTCGACCAGGAACAACCCGCCGAACGACCAGAACGCCTGACCGCCGAGCGACGCCTCCGGCTCCTGGTCGAGCAGGATGACCCTGCGCCCGGCGTCGACCAGTTCGGCGGTGGCGACGAGGCCCGCCAGGCCCGCGCCGACGACGATGACATCCGCGTCCTCTGCCATCGGGCGAGTCTAGATCGAACTCCGGCGGCGGACGAGAGTTGAAGAAGATTCACTTTTAGGGAGTTGGTGCACGGTGTCGTACACAGGGGACGTCGGCGAGATCAGCGCGGTGTGGCGGCCGGTGGCCGAGGTGCCGACCATCGACCGGCCGGTGACCCGGGCCAGGCTGGTCGGGACCGCCGACGTCACGCGCGGGCAGTTCGGCCTGTTCGAGTGGCGGATGGCCCCGCGCGCCGGCGGTCCGGCCGCGCACTTCCACAAGACGTTCTCGGAGTCGTTCTACGTGATCTCCGGAACGGTCCGGCTGTTCAACGGCGAGACGTGGGTCGACGCCACCGCGGGCGATTTTCTCTACGTCCCCGAGGGCGGCGTGCACGCTTTCCGCAACGACGCCGACGAGCACGCGTCGATGTTGATCCTCTTCGCGCCCGCGCCGCCGCGCGAGGAGTACTTCCGGGAACTGGCCGAGATCGGCGAATCGGGCCGGCAGCTCAGCCCGGAGGAGTGGACCGAGCTGTACGCGCGGCACGACCAGTACATGGTGTGAGGGTGAGCGGAAGTATGACCGCCGGCCGTTCGGTGGGGGTAGCCGCTCGGCCGGCGGCGGTCGGGCAGGCGTGGGCGCACCTGCAACGTCTCGGGGAGAGGTGCCGCGCGGGCCTGGGGGGAGGTGCCCTGCGGGCCTGACGTCCGGTGCGGCGTCCACGTGCCGACCAGTAGTAGAACGGGTGGTTACCGGTGGGTGTTCCCCCGGAGGCCCCGGGGTGTCGGGCGTCACGCTGGGTATTCGCCGGCCCTGTTCGGATGTGTCGCGGGTCACGGACGACGGTCAGGCGTCCCCGCGCAACTCGGTCATCTTCGCCTCGGCGCCCGCCAGCTTCCCCCGCGCGTCGTCGGCCCGGCGCTTCGCGCGCTCCAGCCTGGTCGCCGCCTCGTGCTCGGCCTGCTGCGCCCGGCGCAGCTCGGCCCGCAGGGTCGCGGTGTGCTCCTCGCGCTCGGTCAGGGTCTGCTCGGCCTCCGCGACGGCGGCGTCCGCCTTCCGCACGTCGGCCCGAGCGGTGTCGATGTCCTCGCGCGCCCGCGCGAGCTGACGCTCCCGCCGCTGCTCACGGCGCGGCGCGAGGTCGTCCCGCACCGGGGTCGCGGTCTCGCTCAACGGGCCGAAGCCGGACTGCTCGACCGGCTTCACCAGCCGCCCGGCCTTGATCCGGGCGGCCAGCACGGCGTCGGGCAGCGCCGCGGTCAACGTCGTGCGCACCTGCTGCACGGCGTCCGGCCCGAGGGGGTGGCCGCGGTCCGTCGCCAGCAGCTCGACCTTCCGCACGAGCGCGCTCAGCACGGCCCGCCGCCGCGCGCCCAGCTGCCTCAGCGCGCCCCCGCGCAGCTTCTCCTGGGCGGCGCGCAGCTCGTCACCGAGAGCGAGCGCTTCGGCCAGGTCGGACCCGCCGTAGCGGCCCAGCAGGTTCAGCGCCCAGGCGGACAGGGTCGGCTTGCGCAGGGCCGAGACCTGCTTGGCCAGCTCCTTGTCGCCGCGCTCGGCGGCCTCCCGCGCGCGGGCGTCCCTGGCCGCGACGAAACGAGCCGGCGGCACGGTGTACAGCTCGTCGGCTATGCGGTCGATCGGTTCGGCGTCCACGATGCACACCAGTGTGCTCGCCATCGCGTTGAAGTGCGATTTGTTACCGAATCCGGGCTCTGCCGGGTGATTCACCGTTGACAGTGTTTGACATTCCGGCCGGTCGGCTCTTGACTGGAGTGGTCGCACCCGTTCCGGTGTTCTGCGGCACTTCCCGCGCGTTCGCGCAATAGGCCGAACAGTCCAAATTGGACTCTTCTATTGGTCTGTTCGTCCGATTGTTCGCCGGGTGCCTGGCAGATGTGCTTGCGCCAATCTTTCCCCACGAAGGGTTTGCGCCGTGATCAACTCAGCAAGCCGGTGGAGACACCGCACCAGTGCGGCCTTGCTGGCCGCCGTGCTGGGCACCACCGGGTTCGGCCTCGCCGCCGGGACGGCCGTCGCGCAGGAGGTGCCGACCGCGCCCGCGCCCGCCGACAAGCTCGACAAGCAGGACCGGGAACGCCTCGCCGAGGCCGAGCGCGCCGGTCAGCCCACCGTCACGCTCCTCGTCGCCGCCGAGGAGGGCAAGCTCGACTCCGCCGCCAACGACCTCAAGGCCCTCGGCGGCGTGGTGGAGTCCACCGAGCGCGACGTCGACTACCTCAAGGTCTCCGTGCCGCGCGAGAAGGCCGAGAAGGCCGCCGCGCTCGCCTCGGTGAACGCGGTGGACGTGGACGGCCTCGTCGTCCTGGACAACCCGCGGCCCGACGGCGCGTCGTCCCCGCTGCCGCAGCCCGCGCCGGGTCCGAAGACGCCCAAGAAGAACCCGTACATGCCGACGCAGGACACCAAGGCGGCGCAGTTCACCGACGAGCACCCCAAGTGGGACGGCCGCGGCACGACGATCGCCATCATGGACTCCGGCATCGACCTGGACCACCCCGCGCTGGCGACCACGTCGACCGGTGAGCGCAAGATCGTGGACTGGTACAACGCCAACGCCACCAACTCCGGCGACGGCACCTGGCTGCAGGTCTCGGGCCGCTACAACGGCACGTTCACCGCGGGCGGCGCGACCTACAAGGCGCCGGCCACCGGCGGCCCGTTCAGCTTCGGCCTGTTCCGCGAGACCGCGGGCGACCTGGGCCTGGCCAACAGCGAGACCGGCGGCGACATCAACCGCGACGGCGACCGCACGGACGCGTTCGGCGTGCTCCAGGACATCACCACCAAGGAAGTCCGGGTCGACACCGACGGCGACGGCGACTTCACCGACCAGACCCCGATGATCGACTACAAGTACAAGAAGGACGTCGGCCACTTCGGCGCGGACAACCCGGCCACGCCGGTGCTGGACACCGTGGCGTTCGTGGTGCAGACCGACAAGTCGATCTACGACGCGGCCGGCGTCGCGTGGGTCAACATCGGCATCTCCGCCGCCGCGCACGGCTCGCACGTCGCGGGCATCACCGCCGCGAACAAGATGTTCGGCGGCAAGATGTCCGGCGCCGCGCCCGGCGCGAAGCTGATGGCCGTCAAGGTCTGCCTGTCCACCCCGTCGTGCACCAACAGCGGCCTGATCGACGGCCTGCTGTACGCGGCGCGCAACGGCGCGGACGTCGTCAACATCTCCATCGGCGGCCTGCCGGCCCTCAACGACGGCAACAACGCGCGTGCGGAGCTCTACAACCGCACCATCGCCGAGTACAACGTGCAGGTGTTCATCTCCGCGGGCAACAGCGGCGCGGGCGCGAACACCGTCGGCGACCCGTCGGTGGCCACGGACGCGATCAGCGTCGGCTCCTACATCACCGCCGACACCTGGCTGTCCAACTACGGCTCGAAGACGCAGCAGCGCGAGAGCCTGCACGGCTTCTCCTCGCGCGGCCCGCGCGAGGACGGCGGGTTCAAGCCGCAGATCGTCGCGCCCGGCTCGGCGATCTCCACCACGCCGCAGTGGCAGGCGCCCGGCCCGGTGGCCGGCACCTACGACCTGCCCGCCGGCTACGCCATGTTCAACGGCACGTCGATGGCCGCCCCGCAGGCGACCGGCGCGGCCGCGCTGCTGGTCAGCGCCTACAAGGCCGAGCACAACGGCGAGCGTCCGCCGGTCGCGGCGCTGCGCAACGCGATCCAGTCCGGCGCCAAGTGGGTGTCCACCCTCCAGGCGTACGAGCAGGGCGCGGGCCTGTTCGACACCAAGCGCGCGTGGGAGCAGCTCAACGCCCACCCGGAGACGCAGGCGGTCACCACGTCGGTGACCGTGAACACCGCGCTGTCCGGCCTGCTGGCGACCCCGAACACGGGCGTCGGCATCCACGACCGCGAGGGCGTCGTCGTGGGCAAGGAGTACACCCGCACCTACACCCTGACCCGCACCACAGGTCCGAACCGCAACCAGCAGTTCCTGGTGGACTGGCAGGGCAACGACGGCACGTTCTCGTCGAAGTCCCTGGTCAGCCTGCCGCTGAACACGCCGGTGCAGTTCGACGTCAAGGTCAAGCCGACCAAGGCGGGCGCGCACTCGGCCGTGCTCAAGCTCGACAACCCCGGCACCCGCGGCATCGACGTGTTCACCCTGAACACCGTGTTCGCGGCGGACGAGTTCACCGCGGCGGGCAAGTACGCGGTGACCAAGTCCGGCACGATCGCCCGCAACCAGTCGAAGAGCTTCTTCGTGAAGGTGCCCGCGGGCACCAGCGCGCTGAAGGTCGACATGGCGGCCGGCGGCGCCGAGCCGGGCAAGGGCCAGGTCCGGTTCCTGCGCTACGACCCGTACGGCGTGCCGTTCGACACCACCACGTCCACCAACTGCTACAACCCCGACGCGGGCGCGGGCTGCGCCGGTGGCTCGCCCACCAGCCGCACGGTCAGCAACCCGGTGCCGGGCGTGTGGGAGATCGTGGTCGAGGCGCGGCGCACGTCCGACGCCGACACCGCGCCGTACTCGGTGACCGCGTCCGTCCTGGGCACCGCGATCAGCCCGAACCCGGACACGATCGCCTCGGCCGTGATCGGCACGCCGATCGCCCGCGAGTACACCGTGACGAACTCGCTGGGCGCGTTCAACGGCAGGGTCGTCGGCGGTGCGCTGGCCAGCGCCCGGATCGCGCGCCCGTCCATCGCCGACGCGACGGTGCAGGCGTACGACCTGGTCGTGGCGCCGGGCTCCACGTCGCTGCGCGCGACGATCGGCAAGACCAGCGACGTGTCGGCCGACCTCGACCTGTTCGTCTACAACTGCACCAGCGGCACCTGCGTGCTCGCCGGCCAGTCGGCGGACGGCGACTCGGAGGAGTCGGTGACGATCCCGAACCCGGCCGCGGGCGCGTGGCGGGTGCAGGTGGACGGCTACGAGGTGCCCGCGGGCACCACGGAGTACGACTACATCGACGTGTTCGCCGCGCCGGGCCTCGGCTCGGTCGCCGTGACCGACGCGAACGCCGACCGCACCGCCGGCGCGACCTGGACCGTCCCCGGCACGGTGACCGCCGCGGGCCAGGCCGGCGCGGGCCGGGTGCTGCGCGGTGAGCTGACCGTGCAGACCGCGGACGGCGCGGTCGTCGGCCGCGGCGCGGTGATCGTGCAGAACGTGGCCTGACGCCACCGGGCAGACCTCGGGGCCACTCCCGCCGCACGCGGGGGTGGCCCCGAGCCTTGTCGCTAGGGGGTGGGGTCCGCGTTGGACAGGGGTTCGTCCACGTCGACGCGGCTGACGCCCTCGACGGCGACGACCCGCTCGGCCAGCTCGACCGGGACGGTCACCCGGACGTAGCCGATCGTCGCGTCGGACGCCTCCACCGCCGCGCCCGCCCGCCGCAGCCGCTCGACCACCTGCCCGGTCGCGCCCGGCTCGGCGGAGACGGTGAGCCCGACGGACCGCTGCCCGTCCCGCGCCGCCTCGGCCAGCAGTTCCCTGGCCCGGGGGCTGAGCTGGACCGGCACCGTGACCTCCGTGACCTCCGTGACCACCGACGGCACCGTGGCGGTGAGCGGCCCGCCCGAGGCGGTGTCCGGCGGCCGGGCGGCGCAGCCCGCCAGCACGAGCCCCGCCAGCACACCCACGACGACCCCGCGCATGCGTCCTCCCGTGCCGAATCCTGCCACCAGGACGGAACGGCGGCTCAACGCGGTTGCACGGGCTGCTCCGGGCCGCTGAACGCCTGCACCCGCTCCTGGCCGTCCGCGCTGTCGCCGAACACCCGGTTGTCCGACGACCCGTTCGCCGCTGGCGCCGGGGCCTGGCCGTTGCCGCGGGGCAGGTCGCGCACCCGCACCTGCGGCAGCGCGCCGGGGTGCCGCGACCGCAGCCAGCCGACCAGGTGCTCGCGCGCCACGCACCGCAGGTCCCACAGCCGCCCCGCGTCCGAGGCGCTGACCAGCGCGCGGACCCGCACGAACGAGCCCACCGCGTCGGTCACCTGCACCACGCACACCCGGCCGTCCCACAGGTCGCTGCGCTCCAGCGCGTGCCGCAGCTCCTGCCGCAGGTCCTCCACCGGCACGGTCCAGTCGACGTCCAGCTCGACCGTGCCCAGCAGCGCCGACTGGGTCCGGGTCCAGTTCTCGAATGGCGTCTTGAGGAAGTAGGAGGTGGGCAGGATCAGCCGCCGGTCGTCCCACAGGTGCACGACCACGTAGGTGAGGGTGATGTCCTCGATGCGGCCCCACTGCTTCTCCACGACCACCACGTCGTCCAGCCGCAACGCGTCGCTGAACGCGATCTGCACGCCCGCGAACACGTTGCCCAGCAGGGACTGCGCCGCCAGGGCGGCGATCGCGCCGATCACACCGGCGGAGGCCAGGATCGAGGTGCCGGCCGCGCGGGCGCCCGGGAACGTCATCAGCACCGCTGCGGCGGCGAGCACGCTGACCACCACCACGGTGACCCGGCGGACCAGCGTGATCTGCGTGTGCACGCGGCGGGCGTGCCGGTTGTCCGACACGTCGACCCGGATGCGCGCGAGCGTCGCGTCCTCGATCACCACGAGCAGCGCGGCCAGCAGCCAGGCGCCGGCGAGGATCAGCGCTATCCCGGTGACGTGCAGCGCGACCGGCCGCCAGTCGCCGTGCGCGACCACGCCGAGGGAGAACTGCACGGCCACCAGCACGGCCACCGCCAGCGCGGGCCGGTGCGCGTGCCGGGCCAGCCCGGCGAACAGGTCGGAGCGCCGCCCGATGCGGCGCACCACCCGGTGCACGAGCGTGACGGCCACCAGGGCGACCAGCAGCGAGCCGGCGAACGTGATCACGGCGGTGAACACGGGCATGAACCTCCTCCGCACGGGTACTTCCTCGTGGGCCGTACCCACGGACCGGGCGGTTCAGCCCTTCCGCGCCCCCGTGCGGCCGGATTGCGAGATTCCCCACGGGCGGTCGGCCGGTCCGGGCCCGCGGTGGGGTAGCGTTCATCAAGTTACCCAGGAGTAGCACCCGGCGTCCCGGAGGCAGCGGTGTTCGTGGAGTCCGAGGGCGTGCGGCTGGCCGTGTTCGAGCAGGGCGACCGGTCCGCGCCGACCGTCGTGCTGGTGCACGGCTACCCGGACACGCACCACGTGTGGGACGCCGTCGTGCCGTTGCTGGCCGAGGAGTTCCACGTCGTCACCTACGACGTGCGCGGGGCCGGCGCGTCCTCCGCGCCGCGCGGGCTGGCCGCCTACCGGCTGCCGGTGCTGGCGCGGGACCTGTTCGCGGTGATCGCGGCCGTCAGCCCGGACGCGCCCGCGCACGTGGTCGCGCACGACTGGGGCTCCATCCAGGCGTGGGAGGCGGTCACCACGCCGGGCGCGCCGATCGCGTCGTACACCTCGATCTCCGGGCCGTGCCTGGACCACATCGGCCACTGGACGCGCCGCGCGCCCACCGCGCAACGCCTCCGGCAGTTGCTGCACTCGTGGTACATCGTCGCGTTCCACGTGCCGGTCGTCGCGCCCCTGGTGTGGCGGCACGTCGTCGGACCGCGCTGGCGGTCGGTCGTGCGCCGGGCCGAGGGCTTCACGCCGCCCGCCTCGCCGACCGTCGTGCGCGACGGCGTGCACGGGATGGCGTTGTACCGCGCGAACTTCATCCCCCGGTTGCGCTCGCCGCGGGAGCGGCGGACCGACGTGCCGGTGCAGCTGGTGCGGCCGGCGCGGGACCGGTACGTGACCGACGGCGTGCTGGAGGGCGTGGAGCGGTGGGCGTCCGACGTGCGGCGGCGCGTGCTCGACGCCGGGCACTGGGCGCAGCTCACGCACCCGCGCGAGGTGGCGCTCCTCGTCGCCGACCACGTCACCGCGCACAGTCGCCGCGGGTGACCCCGGCGAGCACGTCCCCGGCCCGGTGGCGGCCGAGGTTGAACGACGTCCAGTCGTCCGGGCCGACGCGGCGGAACTCCAGCGCGCACGCGCGCAGGCCGGGCGGGAGCGTGGCGAGGGCGGGCACCGCGTCGTCGGACAACCCGGCCAGGTACCAGATGTCGATCTTGCCCGTGGCCTCGTAGCGCTCGATGTTGCGCTCCGCGATGAGCCGGTCCGGGTTCAGCGCGGCGAGCCCGACGAGCGCGGCGAACCCGGTGCCGACGACGGCGCGGGCCAACCACCGCGCCCGCAACCGCACGCCCGCCGCCAGGACCAGCACGTAGACCACGCCCAGCCACAGCTCGCAGGCCGTGACCACGACGCGCAGCACGGTGAAGCCGTACGCCTGCTGGTACAGCCACATGCGCGTGATGGCGGACGCGACGATCACCAGGGTGAGCGCGCAGAGCGCGCCGAGCAGGCCGCGCAGCCAGCGGCGGTCGGTGGGGGAGTCGAGGCGGGCGAGGCGCGCGACGACCGCGATCACGCCGAGGGTCAGCACGGTGACGGCGAGGAGCTGCCAGAACCCGCTGCGCGCGTAGTCGGCGTAGGTGAGGTCGGGGGTGGTGAGGACGTGCTCGTCGCCCGCGAACAGCGTGGTGACCTGGACGGCCACGAACGCGGCGAAGAGCACCACCAGCGCGCCCACCGGCAGCACCCAGTCGCGCCGGGCGACCGTGCGGGGCAGGTCGCCGGTCTCGTCCACCCGGCGCGGTGCGGCGAGCAGGAAGGCCGCGCCGATCGTGCCCAGGCCCACGACCAGGAACAGGGTGATGGGGCCGCCGGCCGCTTCGTCGGGCGTGATGTGGCCGAGGAGGCCCGCGAACGCGGCGTCCGCGCCGGCGAGCAGGGGCACGAACACCACCAGCAGGGCGGCGGTCACCAGGACGGGCCGGACGAGCGCCGGCGTGCCGCTGTCCTTCACGCCCCGCGCCACCCACGGCACGGCCCGGACCGCCGCGAACGGCACCGCTCCCGCGCCGAACACCAGGCCGCGCGCGGTCCGCCCCCCGGCGACCGCGAGCGAGCCGGCGGCGCAGCCCGCGATGGCGCACAGCGCGAACAGCCACTCGGCGGCGACGAACGCGCCGACCGCGAACAGCGCGGTGGACAGCACCGCCCAGCCCGGCCTGACCCGGCGCAGGAGGGCGAAGACGACGACCGCGGTGAGCGACCAGCCGAGGCCCGGTTCGTCGAAGGGGAGGAGGATCGCGGCGGCGAGCCCGGCGGCCGCGCCCGTGAGGAGTGCGCGGTGGGGTGTCATGGTCGGTTCCGCGGTTTCCGGCGTTTCTGCGGTGGTCGTGGTCATCGGGACTCCGTGGGCATGCGTGATCGACCGCCGTGGGCACGGCGGCTGGTTGACAGGGGTTCGGTCGGGCGCTCCGGCCTGCTCCGACCGGGCCTCGGGTGGGCTCCGGTTCGGGCCTCGGGCACGACCGGGAAGGGCTCGAAACCCGGAATTGTCGGTGGTGTCTGGTTGAATTGAGTTCAGGGTTCCCCTGGGCGGGGACGCTTGCGGAGCAACGCCTTGGCGGTGCCCCGGCGTTGGTTCAGGCGGGCAGGGTGACCCGGATCCGGCAGCCCGGACCGTCCACCACGGCGATGGTGCCGCCGTGCAGGTCGACCACCCACCGGGCGATGTTCAGCCCCAGCCCGGTGCCCCCGCCGCCGGCCCGTTCACCCCGCGTGAACCGCTCGAAGACGCGCTCGCGGTCCTGCGGCGCGATGCCCGGCCCGTCGTCCGCCACCTCCAGCACCAGCTCCGCACCCACCACCGCCGACACCCGCACCTCGCCGCCCGCCGGACCGTGCCGGACCGCGTTGTCCAGCAGGTTCGCCACGACCTGCGCCAACCGGGCCTCGTCGGCGCGGACGGTCGCCGACGGCGGTGAGACGTCCACGGTGAACCGCACCCCCCGGGCGGCCACCGCGGCTTCCGCCACGACCTCCTCCAACAGCTCCGCGAGCGGGAACTCGGCCAGGTCCAGCCGGTGCGCCCCGGCGTCGATCCGCGACAGGTCCAGCAGCTCGGTCACGAGCCGGCCGAGCCGCTCGGTCTGCGCCAACGCCGTCCGCAGGGTCGCCGCGTCCGGCTGCGCGACCCCGTCCACGACGTTCTCCAGCACGTTCTGCAGCGCCGTGATCGGCGTCCGCAGCTCGTGCGACACGTTCGCGATCAACTCCCGCCGCTGCTGGTCCGCCGCGCCGAGGTCGGCCGCCATCTGGTTGAACGCCCCGGCCAGCTCGCCGACCTCGTCCCGCGCCGTCGCCCGCACCCGGCGGCTGTAGTCACCGGCCCGCATCGCCCGCACCGCCGCGGTCATCTCCCGCAACGGCCTGGTCATCCCGTGCGCCAGGACCTGCGACGTCACCAGCACGATCGCCACCGCGCCGAACGTCGTCCCGGGCGCGAGCCACCCGATCCGCCACCGGAAGAACGCGAACCCCGCCGACATCGCCGACACCAGCAGGATCCCGAGCTTCACCTTGATCGACCGCACGGGGTCCAGCGGGCGCGGCAGCAGTTCCACCGTCATCCGGACCGCCGACCGCAGGCTCACCGGGGCACCTCCAACGCGTAGCCGATGCCGTGCACGGTCCGGATCAGGTCCGTGCCCAGCTTGCGCCGCAACGCCTTGATGTGGCTGTCCACCGTCCGCGTCCCCGTCCCGTCGCCCCACCCCCACACCTCGCTCAGCAACCGCTCCCGCGACTGCACGGCCCGCGGCCGCTCGGCGAGGTGCACCAGCAGCTCGAACTCGGTCGGCGTCAGGTGCGCCTCCGCGCCGCCCCGCGTCACCCGCCGCTCGGCCAGGTCGATCTCCAGGTCCGCGACGGTGATCCGGGACGCCGCCGCCGACGCCGCCCGCTCCACCCGCCGCAGCAGGGCGTGCACCCTGGCGGCCAGCTCGCGGATCGAGAACGGCTTGGTCAGGTAGTCGTCCGCGCCGACCGCGAGACCCACCAGCAGGTCGGTCTCGTCACCCCGGGCGGTCAGCATGAGCACCGGCACGGGCCGGTCCGCCTGGATGCGCCGGCACACCTCCAGCCCGTCGAACCCGGGCAGCATCACGTCCAGCACGACCAGGTCGGGCCGCCCGTCACGGGCCCGCGCGACGGCGGACGGCCCGTCGTGCGCGAGGTCCACCTCGAACCCCTCCGCCCGCAGCCGGGCGGCCACGGAGTCGGCGATGGTCAGGTCGTCCTCGACCACCAGAACGCGGCGTGTCATGCGCTCGACCCTATGTCGGGGCCGTGGAGGCGGTCGGCGTGATTTGTGAACTTCCTGTGGAGGAGCGCCACCCTCGTCCCGAAGCCGAACGGGCGATCCTGGGAGCGCTCCCAGGCAACCTCTGCGTGGCTGGGGTCGCGAACGGGACCTCCGGCTTCGCGCAGGGCGTCCACGACCACGGCGTGGTCGTGGGCGGGTACGGGGGCGGCCGCTGCTGTGGCCGTGACCGGTGTGCCCCGGCGTCGGCGGCACGTCCTAGGGTGACCGCGTGGCTGACGCGGTCCTGGAAGCGGTGTTGGAGCGGATCACGTTCGCCAACGAGGAGACCGGCTACACGGTCGCCCGCGTCGACCCCGGCCGCGGCGGCGACCTGGTCACGGTGGTCGGCTCGCTGCTCGGGGCGCAGCCCGGCGAGTCGATCCGGATGCGCGGGCGCTGGGGCTCGCACCCCCAGTACGGCAAGCAGTTCCACGTGGACGACTACACGACCGTGCTGCCCGCCACCATCCAGGGCATCCGCCGCTACCTCGGCTCCGGCCTGATCAAGGGCATCGGGCCGGTGCTGGCGGACCGGATCGTCACGCACTTCGGCGTGGGCGCGCTGGACGTCATCGAGCACGAGCCGCACCGGCTGATCGAGGTGCCCAAGCTCGGCCCGAAGCGCACCAGGCTGATCGCCGCCGCGTGGGAGGAGCAGAAGGCCATCAAGGAGGTCATGGTCTTCCTCCAGGGCGTCGGCGTGTCCACGTCGTTGGCCGTGCGCATCTACAAGCAGTACGGGGACAAGGCCATCGAGGTCGTCCGCGAGGAGCCCTACCGGCTGGCCAACGACGTGTGGGGCATCGGCTTCCGCACCGCCGACGTGATCGCGAAGGCCGTCGGCATCCCGCACGACAGCCCGCAACGGGTCAAGGCCGGGCTCCAGTTCACCCTGTCCGAGGCCACCAACGACGGCAACTGCTACCTGCCCGAGAACGAGCTGATCGGTGACGCGATCAAGATCCTCCAGGTCGACGCGGGCCTGGTGATCGAGTGCCTGGCCGAGCTGGTGGCGGAGGAGGGCGTGGTGCGCGAGGTGATGCCGGACGGCGACCCCGCCGTCTACCTGCTCGCGTTCCACCGGGCGGAGATCTCGCTGGCGAACCAGCTGTTGCGGCTGCTCAGGACCGAGGAGGAGCGGATGCCCGCCTTCCGGCAAGT
The DNA here is from genome assembly GCF_042752395.1 of Actinosynnema sp. NPDC059335. NCBI lineage: Bacteria > Bacillati > Actinomycetota > Actinomycetes > Pseudonocardiales > Pseudonocardiaceae > Actinosynnema > Actinosynnema sp. NPDC059335. Next base: position 103,156 of record NZ_JBHYXZ010000004.1, read on the forward strand.
GGAGTGGGAACGGGCGTTCGCGTGGCTGGGCGCGTCGCTGGAGGAGAAGCAGCGCGACGCGGTCCGGCTCGCGCTGACCCGCAAGGTGGCGGTGCTGACCGGTGGTCCCGGCTGCGGCAAGAGCTTCACCGTGCGGTCGATCGTGAAGCTGGCGGCGGCCAAGGGCGCGAAGGTCGTGCTGGCCGCGCCCACCGGGCGGGCGGCCAAGCGGCTGACCGAGCTGACCGGGCACGAGGCCCGCACCGTGCACCGGCTGCTGGAGCTGAAGCCGGGCGGTGACGCCGCCTACGACCGCGACCGGCCGCTCGACGCCGACCTCGTCGTGGTGGACGAGGCGTCGATGCTGGATTTGTTGCTGGCCAACAAGCTCGTGAAGGCGGTCGCGCCCGGAGCGCACCTGCTGCTGGTCGGCGACGTGGACCAGCTGCCCTCCGTCGGCGCGGGCGAGGTGCTGCGCGACGTGCTGTCCGAGCGCAGCCCCATCCCGAACGTCCGGCTCACGCACATCTTCCGGCAGGCGCAGCAGTCCGGCGTGGTGACCAACGCCCACCGGATCAACAACGGCGACTACCCCGTCGTGCAGGGCCTGCCGGACTTCTTCCTGTTCCCGGTCGAGGAGGCCGAGGAGGCGGCGACGACGGTGGTCGACGTGGTCGCCAACCGCATCCCGCGCAAGTTCGGCCTCAAGCCGCGCACGGACGTGCAGGTGCTCGCGCCGATGCACCGGGGTCCGGCGGGCGCGGGCGGGCTCAACTCGTTGTTGCAGGAGGCTTTGACGCCGGCCAGGCCCGACCTGCCGGAGCGGCGCTTCGGCGGCCGGGTGTTCCGGGTCGGCGACAAGGTGACCCAGATGCGCAACAACTACGAGAAGAACGTCTTCAACGGCACGCTCGGCGTGGTCACGGCGATTGACGTCGTGGAGCAGAAGCTGACCGTTCGGACCGACGAGGAAGAGGACGTGGACTACGAGTTCGGCGAGCTGGACGAGCTGACCCACGCCTACGCCATGACGATTCACCGCTCACAGGGCAGTGAGTACCCGTGCGTCGTCATCCCAATCACGACGAGCGCGTGGATGATGTTGCAGCGCAACCTGCTCTACACGGCGGTGACGCGGGCGAAGAAGCTGGTCGTGCTCGTCGGCTCGCGCAAGGCGATCGGGCAGGCGGTCCGCACCGTGGGCGCGGGGCGTCGGCACACGGCGCTGGACCACCGGCTCGCTCAGCTCGTCTGACGAAGCCGAGCAGCTGACTCGATCGGATGACGACCATGCCGCCGACACCCACGGTCCGGCTCGAGTTCTTCTCGATCCGCATGCGCGAGGCACGGCTGAGGACGACGTCGAGCCGAAGGAAGTCGCCAGTCCTCGGTCGCGGCGCGTTAGCGCATCGGGAAGGCGACGTCGCAGACCTCGTCGTCCGGCCCCGCGGCGTCGAAGTCGGCGAAGTAGACCTCGCGGGGCGCGTCGTGGATCGCGAACCCGTTCTCCTTGATCCACATCGCGACGGCGTCGTAGGCGGACAGGATCTGCGGGAAGTCGACCTGCGCCTTGGTCAGGCGCACGTACGCCTCCCGGTGCGCGGGCTCGACCCGGGCCGCGACCCCGTCCGGCGGCGCGTCCACCGGGATCGGCACGCACGCCTCGACCGGCCCGTCGCTGTCCTCGTTGACCTCGCCGTGGTAGACGATGAACGGCGACGCCGCCACGCCGCCGTGCTCACCCGCGGCCTTCACGAGCCGGCCCATCGAGCCGTCGATCCAGTCCACCAGCGCGGGCTGCAACAGGTGCCGCTGCTCGGTCAGCACCACCTGCTCCGGCACGTCCCGCTGTTCGACCCGGTACATGTCCACCAGTCCCTTCCCTCCGGACAACACGACGCGGAGGTGGGCGGCCAGGCCGCGTTGCACGGCCATCCGGTGCTCGACCCCGGCCCAGTAGTCGCCGAGCAGGCCGGCCCGCGCGCCCTCGGGCGCGGCGACGATCCGGGCCACCTCGGCGAGCGGCATGTCCAGCCGGCGCAGCGACGCCACCAGGCGCGCGTCGGCCAGCTGCTCCTCCCGGTAACGCCGGTAGCCGTTGCCCGGGTCGACCTCGGCCGGCCGCAGCAGGCCCAGCCGCTCGTACAGCCGCAGCGCCTTCACCGACAGCCGCGACCGGCGGGCGAACTCGCCGGTGCCCAGTAGCCGTGCCACCCCCGCATCCTCCATGGCGACGAGCCTGCGGGCTGCCCCAGGGGACAGGTCAAGGAAGGCCGGGCTGAGGTTCCGATCGGGTGAAATCGGCGATCGGCACCCTTGTCCTGTCGGGTGACCGGTGACGAGGCGTGTCCGACTACTGCCGGTAGTTCTCCACCGTTCCGGGGTCACGCGGCTCGGCGGCGTCGGGGTCCATGCCGGCGGCCCGGCGGGCCCGGCGTTGCCGCAGGAGGTCCCAGGTCTGGTCGAGGGCGACTTCGAGGTCCCGCAGGCGTCGGGCGTCACCGTCGCTGAGGCCCTCGCCGATGCGTGATCCCTCCAACCGGTGTTCTTCCTCCACCAGGCGGGTGATGCGCTCGACTAGTTCTTCGTCCGTCACGACTCCTCCTCCATCCGGGCCAAGAGCCGGGGTACCTCACCCGAACCGACCAAAACCCCCGGTCATGACGCAGAGCAATGGCCGGATGGCGGGTGTGCAAGGAGCCGTTCCGTCCCCCATCCTCCGACTCACCCCTGCCTAGGAGGAACAACCGTGAAGTCGACCAGACGTTCACTGCTGGCGCTGGCCGTGGCCGGTGTCGCAGCGGCGGCGGTGGTCACCGGGGGCAGCCCCGGCGCCGCCGGTCCCGCGCCCGAGGTCGCCGTCGTGCAGGCCGGCCCCACCTACGTCTACAAGGTCCACGCGCCCCTCGGGGCCGCCGCCCAGAACCTGCTCGGGCGCGGCTTCGACGTGCTGGAGGACCGGGACGGCGACTACCTGTTCGTGCTCGGTGACGAGACCACCGGCCGGAGCCTGAAGGAGGCCGGCTTCACGGCCTTCGTCGACGAGGTGCTGCCCGCGCCGCAGTGGCAGCCGCCCGCGAAGAAGTCCCAGTCGCCCACGTTCGACGCGGCCGACGTCAACGAGACCTACTACGGCGGCTACCGCACGATCAACGCGCACTGGTCGCACCTCGATCTGGTCGCGCAGCAGTACCCGGGCCTGGCCACGCTGGTGGACTACGGCGACTCGTGGCGCAAGACCCAGGGCGCGGGCGGCTACGACCTGCGCGCCGTCTGCATCACCAAGAAGAACGCGGGCGACTGCGCGCTGAACCCGACCGCGCCGAAGCCCCGGTTCTTCGTGATGGGCCAGCTGCACGCCCGCGAGATCACCACCGGCGACGTGGCGTGGCGCTGGATCGACCACCTCACCGCCGGGTACGGGGTGGACGCGGAGGTCACCGCGCTGCTCGACACCACCGAGGTGTGGGTCGTGCCGATCGCCAACCCGGACGGCGTGAACATCGTGCAGCAGGGCGGCAACTCGCCGCGCTACCAGCGCAAGAACGCCAACAACACCAACGGGTCGAACTGCTCGGGCTCGTCGTCGTCGCAGATCGGCATCGACCTCAACCGCAACACCGACTCGCACTGGGGCGGCGCCGGCACGTCGACCAACCCGTGCGACCAGACCTACAAGGGCCCGTCGGCGAACTCCGAGGTGGAGACGCGGGCGTTGCAGGCGTTGTGGCGCAGCCTCTACCGCGACCGGCGCGGCACCGGCAACACCGACGCCGCGCCCGCCGACACCACCGGTGTCGTGATCTCCATGCACAGCTACTCGAACCTGGTGCTGTTCCCGTGGGGCTGGACGACGGCGTACAAGACGGGCAACGACGCGCCGATGCGCGCCATGGCCAAGGACATGGCGGCGCTGGCCGGCGGGTGGCAGTACGGGCAGCCGGGCGAGGTGCTCTACAACGCGGCCGGCGCGACCGACGACTGGGTGTACGACGACCTGGGCGTGGCGTCGTTCGTGTGGGAGATCGGGCCGTCGTCGGGCTCGTGCTCCGGGTTCTTCCCGGCGTACTCGTGCCAGACGTCCACGTTCTGGCCGAAGACGAAGTCGATGCTGATGTACGCGGCGAAGAAGGCGGCCAACCCGTACGGCGGCGGCGGCAACCCGCCGGTCGGCTGCGCACGGCAGACCAACGACACCGACGTCGCCATCCCGGACAACGGCGCGGCCGTCACCAGCGCCGTCACCATCGCCGGCTGCGAGGGGACCGCTTCGGCGTCGTCGCAGGTCGAGGTGCACATCGTGCACACCTACCGGGGTGACCTGGTGATCGACCTGGTCGCGCCGGACGGCTCGTCCTACCGGCTGAAGGCGTCGAACAACGACTCCGGCGACAACATCGACACCACGTACACGGCGGACCTCTCGTCCGAGGCCCGCAACGGCACGTGGCAGCTGAAGGTGCAGGACGTCTACTCCGCCGACACCGGGCGCCTCGACTCCTGGAGCCTGACCCTCTAACCCGCGTGTCCTACCTCCGGAACGCGCGTGTCCTACGTTCGCGCACCCCGAGTTGAGCGTTCAGGAGCAGGCCGAGCGCTTCGGCCTGCTCCTGGCCGCCAGGAACGCGTGCAGGTGCGCGGGCGGCGGCCCGTCGCACGCGTGGAGTGCGGGTAGCTGTGGAACGGCCGGCCGCCGTCGTCGATCGTGACGGTGCCCCGACGCCCGTCCGACGTCGTCCAGTCCAGCTCCAGCCGCCACTCGACCTCGACGTGCTCGGGGCGTCCGACCACCGTGAACCGCCGGGGTTCGGCGACCGTGACGGGGACGGGCAGTTCCGGGTCGCCCCGCCACGCGACCTCGGCCACCCGCGCCTCGCCGGGGACGAGGTCGACCGAGTAGTCCAGCGCCTCCGGCCACTCCACGGGCAGGGGCGGGTCCGCGTCCGGCACCCGGTAGGCCGGTCGCGGCTGCCGGCTGCCCACGGCGACCGCGCGCAGTTCGACCAGCGCCACCGGCCGCGCGTCGAGTCCCGCGACGGAGAACTCGACCAACCGTTCCGGGCTGGTCAACAGCGGCGGGTCGTCGTCCACCACGATCACGCCCACCGGTCCGGGCTCGACGTACCGCACCTCCACGACCACCGGCATCTCCACAACCGCGAGAGTCCTACGTCCAGCGCCCGTGTGTCCAACGCTCAGGTACCCCGAATTCAACACCCGGGACGCGGAATTGGGCACGGGGGGGTAGGCCGCACGGCGGCGGGGGGGGTGGGGGGGGGTGTATTATGTGCTGTGTCAGAGACGGGTTTAAATTGCCGG
>NZ_JBHYXZ010000004.1:108463-127353 GCF_042752395.1 Actinosynnema sp. NPDC059335
GACACATCCACACCCCCCAGACACCTACCTCCCGCGCCCGTGGGACCACCCAACAGGTACCCCTAATACAACCCCGGGGCCCCCTCCGGGCCCTGCGGGGAGACGCCCGCAGGGCCCTTCGGGTGGTGCCGGGTGTTACTTCAGGCCGTTGCCGATCGCGGTGATCAGCTCGCCGTTGGAGGTGTCACCGTCGAGCGCCCAGAAGAACGCGCCGCCGAGACCCTGGTTCTTGGCGTAGGTCATCTTGCCGCCGATGGTGGCCGGGGTGTCGTAGCTCCACCACTGGTTGCCGCAGTGCGCGTACGCCGTGCCCGCGACCGTGCCGGTGGCCGGGCACTTGGTCTTGAGGACCTTGTAGTCCTCGATGCCCGCCTCGTACGTGCCGGGGGCCGCGCCGGTCGCCGTGCCGCCCGGCGCGGACTGGGTCACGCCCGTCCAGCCGCGGCCGTAGAAGCCGATGCCCAGCAGCAGCTTGGCCGACGGCACGCCCTTGCTCTTCAGCTTCTGGATCGCCGCGTCGGAGTAGAACCCGGGCGTCGGGATGCCGGACCAGGACGTCAGCGGCGAGTGCGGGGCCGTCGGGCCCTGGGCCGCCCACGCGCCGAAGTAGTCGTAGGTCATGACGTTGTACCAGTCGAGGTACTGCGCCGCGCCGCCGTAGTCGGCCGCGTCGATCTTGCCGCCGTTGGAGCCGTCCGCCGTGATGGCGGCCGTGACCAGGTAGTTCGCGCCGAACCGGTTGCGCAGGGCCTGCGACAGCGTCTTGAACGAGCCGAAGCCGCTGGTGTCGCAGGTCAGACCGCAGGCGTTGGGGTACTCCCAGTCGATGTCGATGCCGTCGAACACGTCCGCCCAGCGCGGGTCCTCGACGAGCCGGTAGCAGGACTCGGCGAACGCGGCCGGGTTCTGCGCCGCCTGGCCGAAGCCGCCGGACCAGGTCCAACCGCCGAACGACCACAGCACCTTGATGTGCGGGTACATCTTCTTCAGCTTGCGCAGCTGGTTGAACGAGCCGCGCAGCGCGCCGGTGTCCCACGTGTCGGCGACGCCGTCGACGGAGTTCGCCGCGGTGTAGGCCATGTCGTAGTCGGCGTAGGCGTCACCGATGGTGCACTGGCCGTTCTGCACGTTGCCGAACGCGTAGTTGATGTGCGTGAGCTTCGCGGCCGAGCCGGAGGTGTGGATGTTCTTCACGAAGTACTGGCGGCCGTAGACGCCCCACTGGGTGAAGTAGCCGAGGTTCTTCCGCGAGCCGACCGGCGGGTTGGACGTGGTCGTGGTGGTGGTGGTCGTCGTCGTGGTCGTCGTGGTGGTGGTGGTCGTCGTGGACGTGGTCGTCGTCGGGTCGACCCCGCCCGCCTCACACGACGCGCCGTTCAGCTTGCAGTTGGCCGGGCCGCTGAACGCGCCGGAGTAGGTCACGTTGAAGCCGAAGCTCACCGACGCGCCCACGCCCACGTTGCCGTTCCACGTGTTCTTGACGGTCACGTGCTGGCCGCTGGTGGTGTAGGAGCCGTCCCACAGGGAGCTGACCTTGTGGCCCGCGGGCAGGTCGAACTCGACCGTCCACGACGTCAGGGCGGACGTGCCGCCGTTCTTGATCGTGTACTTGCCCTCGTAGCCCGTGCCCCAGTCCGAGCCCTTGCTGAAGGTGGCCGAGACGCCGCCCGCACCGCTGGCCGCGGGGGCGACCACCAGTCCCACCACCAACGTGGCGACCGCCACGAACAACGCTGTGACATGCCATCGGATCTTGGACATCGTGCTCCTTGTCAGGAAAGGAGTGCAGGGTTGACGTCACCATGTGGTTCAGACCACTTCACGGTCAAGGTCTAGACCATTGGCGTCACTCGAACGGACTAGTGGAGATTCCCTCGGAACCGGTTCCGAAGGGCGGGGCGCCACTAGGGGTGGCCCAGCCGAAAGTCTGATCACCTCCCAGACCACGGTCCGATGACGCCCCCACGACACCAGGACAAACTCGAAGCCCTCAACGTCTGAAGGGAGCAACGTTGATGGGCAAGAGGGGAATCGCCCTGGCGGCGGCCGTGGGGTTGGCGGTCGTGGGCGTCGCCGGGCCGGCGGTGGCCGAACCGTCGGCCGACCGGGGTGGCCGGATCGACCGGCAGGTGGTGCAGCGGGCGCTGGACGAGATGGCGCGCACGGGGGCGCAAGGGGTGCAGGTGCGGGTGGTCGACGGGCGGCAGGAGTTCACCGCCCGCAGCGGCACGGCCCGGGTCGACTCGCCGCGGCCCGTGCCGACCGACGGCCGGTTCCGGGTCGGCAGCATCACCAAGACGTTCGTGTCGACCGTGGTGCTGCAGCTGGTCGGCGAGGGCAGGGTGGAGTTGGACGCGCCGGTCGGGCGGTACCTGCCCGGGCTGCTGCCGGACGGCGACCGGATCACCGTCCGGCACGTGTTGCAGCACACCAGCGGCCTGTTCAACTACACGGCGGCCCTGCCGCTCGACCCGGACGGGTTCGTGACGATCCGGGACAAGACGTGGACGCCGGCCGAGCTGGTCGCCCTGTCCACGGCCCGGCCGCTCGACTTCGAGCCGGGCACGTCCTGGAACTACTCGAACACGAACTACGTCGTGGCCGGGATGCTGGTGGAGAAGGTCACGGGCCGGCCGTACGGGGTGGCGGTGGAGCAGCGCATCCTGCGTCCGCTGGGCCTGCGGGGGACGTCCGTGCCGGGCACGCGCAGCGAGATCCCGGGCCCGCACGCGCACGGGTATGTGCGGGCGGGCGGGCAGGTCGTCGACATCACGGAGATCAACCCGTCGGTCGCGTACGCGGCGGGCGAGATGATCTCCACGACGGCGGACCTGGACCGGTTCGTGGACGCGCTGCTGGACGGCCGCCTGCTCCGGCCGGCGCAGCAGGCGGAGCTGACCACGATGCCGCCGATCACGCCCGGTTACGGGTTGGGCATCGAGGACACCGATCTGCCGTGCGGGGTGAAGGTGCGGGGGCACGGCGGGGGCATCCCGGGGTACTCGAGCCTGATGCTCAGCACGCTGGACACGAAGACCAGGCTGACGGCGTCAGTGACCTCGGCCCCGGATCCCGGTGCCGTGGCGGGTCTCGAGGAACTGCTGAACGAGGTGTTCTGCTGACCTGGGCGCGACCTCCAGGGCGTGACGTGCCATGGCTTGACGTGAACATGGCCTGACGTGGACGTGGCCTGACATGGGCATTGCCTGCCCGGAGCGGTGCGGGCTCGGGCTCAACCCGCACCGCTCCGGGCGAGGCCGGGTTCCAGCGCGCCCACAAGGTGCCACCGGACCACCCTGGCTACCGCGACCGCCGGCCTCCGGCTACCGGCCGCCTCGGCCACCCGGCTACCGGCTGCCTCTCAGCCGCCAACCGCCTCGGCCACGAACCGCCTCGGCCGCCAACCGCCTCGGCCACGAACCGCCTCAGCCAACCGCCGCGACCACCGGCTGGAGCGGCCCGCCTCCGCCGCCACCAACCGCGGTAGCTGCCAGCCGACGCGATCACTGGCCGGCGCAGGGCGCGGCCACCGCGGCCGCCGGCAAGCACCAGCCCTCGGCCACCGCAGCACTCCGCCACTGCGGTCGTCGGCCACCGCCGCCACCGGCCACTGCGGTCGTCGGCAAGCGTCAGCCAGGGGAGCGGACCGGGGGTGCGCCAGAGGGCCGAGCGGACCGGGGGCGCGCCAAGGCGGTGAAGGGCTGCCACTGGGGGTGTGAGGCAGCCCCTCACCGCCTTTCCGACGGTCCGTCCGGGGGCAGGACGGGGCGTCGGGTGGGAAGGGGCGTGCCGGTCGGGCGGCGGCCGGCGCACCCGTGGTCTACGTCGCCGTGGCCGTCGCCGTCGCCGTCGTGAGGAACTTCTCGACCTGTTCCACGACGAACGCGTGGTCCTCCGCCTGCGGCAGGCCCGACACCCCGACGGTGCCCACCATGCCGACACCGACCACGTTCACCGGGAACACGCCGCCGTGCGCGGCGTACCGGTCGGGGTCCAGGCGGGAGTCCCGGTCGAAGTCCTTGCCGGCCGCCCGGAAGGTCTCGCCGACCCGGAACGAACTTTGCCCGTACCGGTCGACCACGCGGCTCTTGCGGTCGATCCACTCGTCGTTGTCCGCCGACGTGCCCGGCAGCGCCGCGTGGAACAGGCGTTGCCGCCCCCGGCGCACCGAGATCGTCACCGGCAGCGCGCGCTCACGGGCGGCGGTCAGCAGGAACGTGCCCAGCGCCAGCGCCACCTCGTTGTCGAACGACGTGAACACCAGCCGGGACTCCTGCTCGGCCAAGGTCTCCAGCAGGCTCACGGCGACACCACCTGTCCGGTCCGGGCGGAGGTGAACGCCGCCTCGATCACTTCCAGTGCCCGCACCGCCGACTCCGGGTCGACCGGCAGCGGGCCGCCCTCGGTCAGGGCGGCGACCAGCAGCCGGTAGAACTCCGAGTACGCGCCGGGCAGGCCCACGACCTCCTCGGCGTCGTCCAGCAACCCCACCCGGGCGGATGTCGACAAATCTTCAAATGGCTTGCCGGCGGCGAGGGCGTCCTCCTGGCCGTCCAGGCCGTGCGACACGTACGCGCCGGTCGAGCCCAGCACGCGGAACCGTGGTCCGTGGTGCGGCGCGGCGGAACTGGCCCAAAGGTGTGAACGCACGCCATTCGCATGGGTGAGCGCCACGAAGACGTCGTCGTCCACCTCGACCCCGGGCCGCCGCAGGTCCAGCTCGGCGTACACCGCCGACACGGGACCGAACAGCTCCAACGCCTGGTCGACCAGGTGCGCGCCCAGGTCGTACAGCAGCCCGCCGGCCTCGTCGGGCGCGCCGAACTCGCGCCAGTTGTCCCAGACCTCCGGCACCCACCGCTCGAACCGCGACTCGAACCGGGTCACCGTGCCCAGCGCGCCCTCGTCCACCAGCGACCGCAGCGTGCGGAAGTCGCCGTCCCACCGCCGGTTCTGGAACACCGTCACGGGAACGCCCCGGTACCTCGCCGCCTGCAGCACCCGCCGCGCGTCGGCCGAGGTCGGCGCGAACGGCTTGTCCACCACGACCGCCATCCCGGCCTCGATCGCCGCCAGCGCCAACGGCACGTGCGTGCGGTTGGGCGTGGCGACCACGACCAGGTCGAGGTCCAGCTCGAACAGCTCCTCGACCGTGCGCGGCAGCGCCACGCCCGGGTGGGCGGCCTCGGCCTGCGCCCGTCGGGCGGGGTTCGCGGTGACGACGGCGCTCAGCTCCAGGCCGGGCGTCGCGGCTATCAGGGGTGCGTGGAACACCCGGCCGGCGATGCCGTAGCCGAGCAGTCCGGTGCGCAGTGACATGGCATCGATTAAAGCAACGGCGTGTAGTAAAAAGCCAGGTGCGATGATGGACCCGTGGCCAACTTGCGCTTCCTGCGGGGGTACAACGACGCGGTGGTGCTCGGGCTGGCCAGGTCCGGCGCGGTGACCAGGGTCGAGCTGGCCGACCGCAGCGGGCTCACGCCGCAGGCGGTGTCCAAAGTGGTGAGCAGGCTCATCGACGACGGCCTGCTGGTCGAGTCGGGCACCCGGAACGTGGGCGTCGGCAAGCCGCGCACCCTGCTCAAGCTCGTCGCCGACAGCCGGCTCGCGCTCGGCGCGCAGGTCGAGCGGGACGAGCTGCGGGTCGTGCTCACCGACCTGGCGGGGACGGTCCTGGACCGCGCGGTCGCGCCGCTGCCGCGCGACTTCGACCCGCCGACGTTCGTGGAGGAGCTGAACCGCCTGGTCGACGGCCTGCGCAGCGAACGGCTCCTCGGCGTCGGCATCGGGTTCGTCGGGCCCCTCGACCACCGCACTGGGGTGGTGCACTACCCGACCGGCCTGTCCGAGTGGCACGACGTGCCGCTGCGCTCCCTGGCCGAACAGCGGCTCGGCCTCCCGGTCGTGATCGACAAGGACACCAACACGGCGGTCGTCGCCGAGGCGTGGCGGCGCGGCGAGGAGCTGCGGGACGCGGTGCTCGTGCTGGTCGGCACCGGCCTGGGCATCGGCATGCTGCTCGACGGCCGCGTGCACCGGGGCTCGCGCACCAACGCGGGGGAGTACGGGCACACGACCCTCCAGCTCGACGGCCCGCAGTGCGTGTGCGGGCGCACCGGCTGCATCGAGGCCCTGCACAACCTCGCCGCCGCGCGCGGCGACCTGGTGGAGGCGACGTCCATCGTGGGCGTGGCCGTGGCCGACCTCGTGCAACTGCTGGACATCGACCACGTGGTGCTGGCCGGCCGCGCGGTGTTCGCCGAACCGGCCGCCTACCTGGACGGCGTGCGGGCCCGGCTGCCCAAGGACGAGTGGCTGCCGGTGGACGTGTCGATCACTCCGCTGGGTGACGACGTGGTCGCGGCCGGCGCGGCGATGCTCCTCCTGAGCGAGTTCTACGGCCGTCCCCGCTGACCGGATTGGACATGCCCTGCTCACGGGCACCCGTGCGAGTGATTCACTGTGCGGCATGTATGCGCTCCGGTACGCCGTCGGCACCGACCCCGGCCTGCGCCGTGAAGCGAACGAGGACTCCGTGTACTTCAGCGAACGACTGTTCGCCGTCGCCGACGGCATGGGCGGGCACGCGTTCGGCGAAGTGGCGAGTTCGATCGCGGTGGCGGTGTTGGCCGACCTCGACGTGGAAGCCGACGACCCCCTCGGCGAGCTGGCCGGTGCGACGCGGGAGATCGCCGTCCGGCTGACCGACCTGGCCGAGGAGAACTTCGACATGCGCGGCATGGGCACCACGCTCACCGCGCTGCTGTGGGACGGCGAGCGGTTCGCGGTCGGGCACATCGGCGACTCGCGCTGCTACCTCGTCCGCGAGGGCGAGCTGTCCCAGGTCACCCGGGACCACACCATGGTGCAGGCGCTGGTCGACGACGGCCGGATGGCCGCCGAGCAGGCCGCCGAGCACCCCGGCCGGTCGATGCTCATGCGCGCGTTGCAGGCTGGCAGCGCGCACGACGCCGACCTGTTCTTCCAGGACGTCGAGGCGGGCGACCGGTACCTGATCTGCTCGGACGGGCTGTCGGACGTGGTCGCCCCGGCGGAGATCGCCGGGCTGCTGACCGCGTCCGCGGACGGTGACGAGACCGTGCGGGCGTTGATCGAGGCGGCCAACGCGCGCGGCGGGCCGGACAACATCACGTGCGTGGTGATCGACGTGCTGCCGGCGGGCGACCCGTCGTGGCTGCCGGGGTGGCTCACCCGCTGAGGGTGCTGCCCGTCGGGATGCCGAGCAGGTCGCGCAGCGCGGTCTCACCGGTCGGGGTGAGCCGCACCGCGCGGCCCGTGCCGATCCGGCGCACCCAGCCGCGTTCGTGCAGGTGGGCGCAGACGTGCGCGCCCGCCGCGCCCGCGAGGTGGGAGCGGCGCTCGGTCCAGTCCAGGCACGCCCTGGCCAGCGGGCGGCGGGTGGTCGGCGGGCCGAACGCCAGCTCGTCGGTCAGCCACGCGAGGCCGTCGTCGGTGACGGACAGGTCGTCGGTGAGCAGGCCGCGGGCCGTCATGGCGTCGGTGATCGCCACGCCCAGGCGGCCGGCCAGGTGGTCGTAGCAGGTCCGGCCGCGGCGCAGGGCCTGGTCGGCGGCGGACGCGCGCAGCGTGCGGCGCGGCGGGTCGGCGGGGCCGAGGTAGGCGAGGAGGTCTTCGAGCAGCCTGGCCTGGCGCGGGCCGGCGAGCTGCACGTAGCGGTGGCGGCCCTGGCGGCGTTCGACCAGGAGGCCGCCCTGGACCAGGCGGGTCAGGTGCTCGCTCGCCGTGGACGGCGCCACGTCGGCGGCGTCGGCCAGCTCGCCGGACGTCCACGCCCGGCCGTCCATCAGCGCGAGCAGGAACCGGGCGCGGCTGCGGTCGGCCAGCAGCGCGGCCAGGGACGCGAGTCGGTCTGCTGCCACGTCCGCCATTGTGCGCCGCCGACGGTTCGGCGTGCGCCGAAGTGTCCGGCGCCTACGGTGGCCGCATGAGCGTGCTGGAGGACGACGGTTACGTGGTGACGCCGGTGCCGGCGGCGGAGTCCGGGGTGGCGTGGCTGCGGGCCGGGGTGGCGCGGTTCAGCGAGGGCGCGGACCACGTGCGGCGGCGGGCGGTGGTGGCGCGGGTGCTGTCCACTGTGGATCTTGACGCGCTGCGGCGGCCGGGGGAGCCGGTGGCGGTGCTGGCGGAGGCGTTGGGGCTGCCGCGGTCGGTCGCCGGTGACGTGGCGGTGGTGGCGGGGTGCTACCAGCCGCACGTCGCGGTGACGCGGGAGGCGGACGAGGCGGTGGCCCGGCTGGTCGCGGCGTGCGGTGGGGCTTGGGACGAGGGGACGGCCAACCTGATCGGGGTGCTGGTGCAGGCGAGCGCGGCGACGCGGGCGTTGATCGCGGGGGTGGAGCCGCCGGTGCCCGTGACGCGGCGGGTCGCGCCGGACGGGTCGGTGGTCGAGGTGGACCTGGCCGGGGCGTGGTTCGGGGCGGGGCGGCACGCGTGCCCGGGGCGGGAGCACGCGATGGCGTTGGCGGAGGGGTCGCGGGTGTTCCACCGGTTGCACGACGACTTCCTGGTGCTGCCGAACGCGTGGGACTTCGCGTCCGCGGCGGCGCTGGTGCGGGCCGGGTTCGCGGCGGTGGGGACGACGAGCCTGGGCGTGGCGGTGGCGCACGGCCTGCCGGACGCGGCGGGGGTGGCGCGGGCGGAGACCGTGGCGTTGGCGCGGCGGCTGGTGCGGCTGCCCGTGCCGGTGACGGTGGACGTGGAGGCCGGGTTCGGCGGTGACGTGCGGTCGTTGGCGGCGGAGCTGTGGGAGCTGGGCGTGGCGGGGGTGAACGTGGAGGACGGGCGTGGCGAGGGGTTGGCCGATCCCGGTTCGCACGCCGCGGTGGTCCGTGCGTTCAAGGAGGCCGCGCCGGGCCTGTTCGTCAACGCGCGGGTGGACACGCACTGGCTGTCCGTGGACCGTGAGTCGACGGTGACCCGTGCCTTGGCATACGCGGACGCCGGCGCGGACGGCGTCTTCGTGCCGGGCTTGGCGGACGAGCGCGGTATCGCCGCCCTGGTGGCGGCCCTCGACGTGCCCCTGAACGTGCTCCCCGTGCTGCCCACCGCCACCCTGCGTGACCTGGGCGTGCGCCGGGTGAGCACCGGCTCCCTCCTGTTCCGCGCGGCCCTGGCCGAAACCGTCCGCACCGCCGACGCCGTCCGCTCCGGCGCCCCGCTCCCCACCGACCTCCCGACCTACCCCGAAACCACCGCCCTGACCACCTGAACCCGCGCGTGTCCTACGTTCGGAACGCGCGTGTCCAACGCTCAGAACACCCGAGTTGAACGCTCGGAACGTCCACCGCTGTTCCGAACGCTCAACTCGGCTGTTCCGGAGGTAGGACACGCGCGTTCCGGAGGTAGGACACGCGCGGTTCGGTCAGGCGGGGTTCAGGGCGTGGGTCAGGGTTTCCCAGGCGATGAACAGGCGGTCGGTGCCGGCCGGGCGTTGGCGTTCGGTCAGGGCCCGGGTGTTGGTCATGGCGATGCCCAGCCGGGTGTTCAGGGCGTTGAACGCCACCTCGGTGGTCGGGCCGAGGGCCTGCTTGCGGGTGCCGCCGCACAGCCACGACGGCATCGGCTCGACGCCGAGCTGGTACTTCGAGTGCAGGCCGTAGGCGTGGCGCAGCCGCTCGCGCACCTCGCCCCACAGGTCCTGGCCCTGGAGCCGGGCGGTCTCGGCGATGTGCGCGGCGGCGGCCAGGCCGTAACCGGTGTGGGTGAAGTCGCGGCACGTCTCCTGCGACAGGCCGTTCACGAACGTGGTCTGCCCGTGCCAGTACGAGACGATCTCGTCCCGCGTGTCGATGCCGCTGCCCGGCGGCGTGCGCGGCAGCGCGCCGTCCGTCGTCAGGTAGACGTAGGCGGGCATCCGGGTCCGGAACGTCGCCACCGCTCGGTCGTACACCGCCCGGTCCTCCAGGAACACGGAGATCCCGAGCGTCGCCTCCATCATGGACAGTTCCCAGTTGCCGTTCGTCGCCGCCCGCCCGCCGACGACCTCCGGCAGGTAGACGTCCCGCAGCATGGTCGCGAACCGCCCCGCGTTCGGCCAGTTCCCGTGCACGTGCCTGATGATCTCCGCGGCCCGCGGCCACGACGAGCCGGCCCACGCCGTCTGCAGCGGCGCGTTGGTGTTGGTGTGGTCGCGGATCGTGGCCGACCACGCGTCCATGATCTCGATCGCCTTGGCCGCGTAGCGGTTGTCCCGCGTCACGTACCACGCCAACGACAAGGTGTACGCCGCCAACGCGTCCTCGCGCTCGTCCGTGCACCCGTAGTTGGGGTTGGAGTAGGACCCGCACTCCACCACGGCCCGCGGCTTCGGCACGCGCGACAGCGAGGCGAACGGGTGCGCCAGCATCTGGTCGAACGCGCCGCGCCACGGCTGCTCGCCCGCGTTCACCTTGGCCCGCACGAAGTCGAGCTGCGACTTGCCCACCAGCACACCGGGGTGGGCGAACACGGCCGGTGCCGCCGTCGAGGGCGACGGCGACGCGACCACCAGGCCGACCGCCACCAGGGCGGCGGAGAGAACCGATTTCCCGCGCATGCCACGGAGTTTGTGTGGTCTGGACCACCAACGTCAACGATGTTCACGCTGGTGAAGCGACCGCGCCGTCCGGTTCCGGCCGGGCGCGCTCCCAGCCGCGAAATCCGTCCGGCCGAGCCGTTCGCGTTCCGGTCGAGCGCGTTCCGAGCCGCGAAACGCGTGCGGCCGAACCGTTCGCGTTCCGATCCAGCGCGCTCCAAGCCGCGAAACGCGTGCGGCCAGGCCATTCGCGTTCCGGGTCGAGCGCGTTCCGGGCCGCGAAATCCGTCCGGCCGGGCCGGCGGGTTGCGATGGAGCGCGTTCCGGGCCGCGAAACGCGAGCGGCCGGGCCGGGCGTGAAGAGGTGCCCGACCCGGCCGCGGGCCGTCGCTAGCCGGCCACCGGCGAGGACTCGGAGGGGGACGGCTCGGTGTCCTTCCGCCGCCGCGCCCGCGCCGCCAGCACGAGGTCGACCACCAGGAACGCCAGCAGGCTCAGCCCGAACAGCGGCACGAACCAGCCCACCGCCGCCGCCACCACGAGCACGGCCACGAGCTGGGCCCGCGGCGGCTTGCGCCACTGCCCGCGCGGGACCGGCCGGCCGAAGCCCCGGGTCGGGCGGCGCAGCCACCAGATCCGGTAGCCCAGCACGACCAGCGCCACCAGGCCGAGCCCGAGCGCCAGCAGCACGAGCTGGTTCGGCCACCCGAACAGCACGCCCATGTGCGCGTCGATGCCCCACCGGGCGAGCTTGGCCGCCACCGGGTAGTCGGCGAACCGGACCTCGTCCAGCACCTCGCCGCCGGAGACGGCGACCGCGTCGACCTGGGTGGGCCAGGAGCGGTCGATCTCGCTGACGTTCCACGGCATCCCGGCCATCGGCGGCGCGACGATCTCGATCAGGCCCGAGTCGATGCCCGCCCGGCGCGCGGTGGCCAGCACGGAGTCCACCTCGCCGGGCGACACCGGGATCGGGTCGGACATGTCGTGCCCGGCGTGGTCGCCGCCGCCCTCCAGCGCCGGCGTGGTCCAGTTCAACGCCTGGCGCACGGCGGCGACGTTCTCGCCGGCGTAGGCCGACCAGGTCAGCCCCGTCGCGGACAGGAACAGCGCGCCCACGAGCACCGACAGGCCGATCGTGGCGTGCCGCCGGGTGGTGGGCTTGGTCCGCTGCGCGCGGCGGCGGCTGAACCACAGGAACACGCCGCCGAGCGCGACCACCCACAGCCAGGACGCGGCCAGCTCGCTGTAGAGCCGGCCGGGTTCGCCGAGCATCAGGTTGCGGTGGATCTGGTCGATGGTGGTGCGCAGCGGCAGCACGCCGCTGGTGCCGTAGGTCATCAGCTCGCCGACCACGGTGCCGTCGGCGGGGTTGACGAACACGGTGGGCCGGGCGTCGCCGTCGCTGGTGAACAGCACGCGCGTGGTGTCGCCCGGCCCGGGGGCGGGCCGGATGGCGGCGAGCGTGTCGCCCGGCCGGGCCGCCACGGCGGCCTTCACCTGCTCGGACAACGGCACCGAGGACGTCGACTCGGGCACGCGGAGCTGGTTCGAGTACAGCCACGACTCCAGTTGGGGCGTCGCGGCGTAGAGCACGCCGGTCAGGGCGGCGATCAGGACGAACGGGCCGACGAGCACGCCCGCGTAGAAGTGGAAGCGCAGCACGAGGCCGCGCCAGGTCTCGGACATGGCGGGAACTCCCGGGTACGAGGAGGTGCCACCGGTCCCGGAACGGGACGGTGGTGGGGGACTCGGGTACCTAGGAGCGCGGCGGGCCGCGCCGCGGCAGCGCGCGTCGGCGCAGGACCTCCGACAGCGGCTGGCGCGGGTGCGCGGCGATGGGGATGCGCAGGGGCGCGAACGCGGGCGGCGGGCTCAGCCGCCGGGGCAGCACGGCCGCCAGCGCGGCGGCCAGCCGGAACACGGCCTGCTCGAACCCGGCCAGGGCCACGACGACGATCACCGTCGCCCCGAGGTGGGCGAGCAGCATCGACGGCGACGGCAGCACGTCGCGCGGTTCCCGCGACAGCACGGCGAGGAACACGTGCGCGGCGACCTGGACCACGCCGACGAGCCCGAACAGCTCGGTCAGCCCCAGTTGCCGGTCGGTGAGCGGCACGCACGTCCACGCGATGGCCAGCGCGAACACCAGCACGTGCGGGAAGGAGGGCAGGTGGCCGCCGCCGCTCGCGTGCGCGATCACGGCCAGGAGCCCGGTGGACAGCCCGACCGCGCCGCAGCGCGCCACGCGCGCGGCCCCTCGCGTCGGTGCCGGTGCCACGCTTCCGCAGCGTAGCGGCCCGGTTGGGGCCGAAGAAGAGCGAATGTGGATCCGACCGCGACCGGGTTCGCCGGACTCCGTTGTCCGGGCGACCCCTGTTCGTCGTCACCTGCCCGACCCGCGTGGAATAATGGCCGGTCGGGCGTGGAATATCGACGGTCAGTTGTAGGGCATTCCGCCGAACGGGCTGGTGGCCACCTGCGCGAAGGTCGTAAAGGCGGTCACGACCAGGGCGGCGATGAGCACTCGTCCGATTCGCATGCGTTCTCCAGTCGACAGGGTCGGGGAATTTCGGCGATTACCGTGTCAGCACGCGGACCGGTGTGGAGCGGAATCGGCGTGAACAATCCGATAACTGTGCGACGATCAGGTTAATTCGGCGGCAATGTTACATCTTGTTAACTTGACGTTAGCGCCGTATTCTCGCGGTGTGCGCGCCGTCACACTGCGTCTCGCAGGCCGCGAGCGAGAGCTGGGCCGCCTCCTGGCGCTGGTGGACGACCTGTCCCGGGGGCGGGGCAGCGCGCTGCTCGTCGAGGGCGAGCCCGGCATCGGCAAGACGGCGCTGGTCCGCGCGGCGTGCGACGCGGCGGCGGCCCGCGGCTTCCGGGTGTGCCGGGGCGCGGGCGACGAGCTGGGCCGCTCGCTGCCGCTGCTGCCGCTGCTGGACGCGCTGGCCGTGGCCCGCGCGGAGAGCGCCGCAGTCACCGCCGAACGCCTGCTGGCGCGCGTGGACGACCTGTGCGCGATCGGCCCGGTGGTCCTGGTCCTGGACGACGTGCAGTGGGCGGACGAGGCGAGCGTCGCGGTGTGGCGGCGGCTGGCGGGGCTGGTGCCGCAGTTGCCGCTGCTGCTGATCGGCGTGTTGCGGCCGTTGCCGCGCCGGGACGACCTGGCCGTGCTGCGCAAGGACGTGCCGCGCCTGCCGCTGCCGCGCCTCGCGCCGCCCGCCGTGGTGGAGCTGACCGGCAGGCTGGCGGGCGGCACGCCGGACGAGGCGCTGGCGCGGCTGGCCGAGGACGCCGGCGGCAACCCGCTGTACCTGGTCGAGCTGGTCGAGGCGTTGTTGCGCGGCGCGGCGATCGAGGTGGACGCCACCGGCACGGCCCGGCTGGTCGACGCCGGGGTGCCGCCGTCGCTGTCGGCGGCCATCGCGGACCGGATCGGGTTCCTGGGCGCGGACGTGCGCCGGGTGCTCGTCGCCGCCGCGCTGCTCGGCGTGGACTTCCCGGTCGCCGACCTGGCCGCCGTGCTGGGCATGCGGGTGGTAGAGCTGCTGCCCGCGTTGCAGGAGGCGACCGTGGCGGGGGTGCTGGTCGACGGCACGGCCGGCCTGTCGTTCCGGCACCCGCTGGTGCGCACCGCCCTGTACGACGAGGTGCCGGAGGCGGCGCGCGGCGCGTGGCACGCCGAGGCGGCCCGCGCGCTGGCCGACACGGGCGCGGGCGTGGACCGGGTGACCCGGCAGCTCCTCGCCGCCGACGACCGGATGCCGGACTGGGTGGCGGACTGGCTGGTCGCGCACGGCGCGGTGCTCGTCGCGCACGCGCCCGAGGCGGCGGTGGACCTGTTCGGGCGGGTCGTGGTGGCGCCGAACGCGGGCCCGCGCCGGGGTGTGCTGCTGGCGCACCTGGCCGAGGCCCGGTTCCGGCTGGGCGACCACCACGGCGCGGAGGCCGTCGCGCTGGCCGGGCTGGAGCACGGCACGCTCGTGGACCTGCACTGGACGTTGGCGCAGTGCCGCAGCATCACGGGGCGTTCGGCGGAGACGCTGGTCGAGGTGGAGCGGGCGCTCGCGGCGCCGGGGCTCACCGCGTCGGACCGGGCCCGGCTGCTCGTGGTGGCGGCCCGCGCGCACTGGGACGTCGGCGAGCTGGACGCCGCCGAACGGCTCGCGCGGGCGGCGCTGGTGGACGCCGACCCGTGGGCCACGAGCTGGGCCCTGCACGTGCGCACGATCGTGGCGATGGCGCGCGGCCGGATGGCCGAGGCGCTGCCGCTGTTCGACCGGGCGCTGGCGGTGGCCATGGGCGAGCCCGCCACGTCGGACCTGCGGCTGCTGCTCCAGATCAACCAGGCCGTGACCCTGGGCGAGCTGGACCGCGGCCCGGAGGCCATCGCGTCCGCGCAGGTGGTCCGGCACGCCGCCGACCAGGTCGGCAACCTCGTGCGGCTGGCGCAGGCGCAGAGCGCGCTGGGCCAGCTCCTGCTGGACGCCGGCCGGTGGGACGAGGCGCTGGTCGACGTCGACCTGCTGGCCGACGACCTGAAGCACCCGATGGTCTCGCGGTGCGACCACGGCGTGGCCGCGTTGATCCACCTGCACCGGGGCGACGC
The DNA here is from genome assembly GCF_042752395.1 of Actinosynnema sp. NPDC059335. Taxonomy (NCBI): domain Bacteria; kingdom Bacillati; phylum Actinomycetota; class Actinomycetes; order Pseudonocardiales; family Pseudonocardiaceae; genus Actinosynnema; species Actinosynnema sp. NPDC059335. The sequence continues at coordinate 123,637 of NZ_JBHYXZ010000004.1, forward strand.
GGCGGGGGCGCGGGCGCACCTGCGCCCGGTCGTCGGCGACGGGACCGCCCCGCTGCCGGAGGGGCACGTGGTGGGGCCGCTGGCGCTGGCCGTGAGCCTGGAGCTGGAGCAGGCGGGGCGGGTGCGGGAGGCGTGGTCGGCGTTGACCGGGTGGCGGTCGGTGGAGGACCTGCTGCCGGACTTCGTGCGGCTGGCCGCGGAGCTGGGCGAGGACGCCTCGGCCGCGGTCGCGCACGCCGAGGCGTTGGTGGCGGAGCTGGACGTGCCGCACCGGCGGGGGTCCGCGGCCTACTGCCGGGCGCTGGTGTCGGCCGACCCGGTCGGGTTGCTGCACGCCGCCGAGGAGTACCGGGTGGCCGGGCGGCCCCTGTTCCGGGCCAAGGCGTTGTCGGCGGCGGCGGAGCTGTTCGCGGCGGCGGGCGACCGGTCGTCGGCGCGGGCGGCGCTGAGCCACGCCGTGGAGGTGCACGCCGGGCTGGGCGCGGACTGGGACGCGACCCGGCTGCTGGCCCGGTTGCGGGAGCACGGCATCCGGCGTGGCCCGCACGCCAAGCACCGGCGGGCCACGCACGGCTGGGAGAGCCTGACGCCGACCGAGCTGAAGGTCACCGAGCTGGTGGTGTCGGGGCTGTCGAACCGGCAGATCGGGGAGCGCCTGTTCCTGTCCGGCCGCACGGTGGCCACGCACGTGTCGCACGTGCTCGCCAAGCTCGGCGTGCGGTCGCGCACGGACATCGCCCGGGAGGCGGTCCGGCACCTCGGCGCGTCCGGCTGAGCGGTCAGGGGCGGGGGAAGTTCTCCCGGGCCCACGTGGCGTACGTGCGCGCGGGGCGTCCCAGCACCTCGGCCACGTCGTCGGACAGCAGCGAGCCCGCGCCGGTGCGGACGGCCCGCAGCCCTTCGGCGTACTCCCCGGGCAGGTCCTCCAGCGGCACGTCCACCGTGGTCAGGGGCCGGTCGAGCACCTCGGCCAGGACGGCGACCTGCTCCGGCACGGAGATCAGCTCCGGGCCGGTGAGGGTGTAGGCGCGGCCGTGGTGGTCGTGCCGCAGCGCTTCGACCGCCACCTCGGCCAGGTCGCGCGGGTCCACCACGCCGAGCCTCGTCGTGCCGGTCGGGTTCGGCACGGGCTCGCCGGCGGCGATGAGCGGGGCCCACTGCAACGAGTTGGACGCGAACAGGCTCGCCCGCAGCAGCGTCCACGCCGGGAACGCGCGGGCCGCGTCCTCGCCGGGGCGGTGCCATCCCGCGACCGGGCCGACGGGGATCGCGGACAGCTTCACCACCTTCGGCACGCCCGCCCGCCGGGCCGCGTCGAGCAGCGCCAGGTCGTAGGCGGGCAGGTCGGCGGTGCCGGGGCCGAGCAGGAACACGGCGGTCACGCCGGCCATGGCCCGGTCGAGGGACGCCGGGTCGGTGTGGTCGCCGCGCACCTGGTCGCCGGTCGGCGTGCGGGAGAGGGCCCGGAACGGGACCCCGCGGTCGGTGAGGAGCCGGACGACTTCCCGGCCGGTGGTGCCGGTGGCACCCGTGATCAGCAGCATGGGGCCGAGTCTGCGGGCCGGGGGAGGGGAAGGTCTTGGACGTTCCGGCGGTTGTCGTCGGACGTGGAGCAGCGCTTGCGGCCGTGGGTCGAGGGGATCGGCAGCCAGTCGTTCGAGGGGCGCACGTACGTGCACGCGCCGGACACGGCCACGACGCTGGTGCTGTGCACGGCGTCCGAGGGCGCGTACGTGGTGGGGCCGCGCGACCGGGCCCGCTACACCGCCGGGCGGCGGGCGCGGCGGGTGGTCGTGCGGTTGACGCCGGGGCGGGCGCAGGCGGTGCTGGACGTGCCGGTGGACGAGCTGGTCGACCGGGCGGTGCCGTTGAGCGAGCTGTGGGGCCGGCCGGTCGGTGACGTGGCCGCGTTGCGGGCGGCGCTGCTGAGCCGGGTGGCGCAGGCGGATCCGGGGCGGTCGGACCTGGTGCACGCGGCGGCGCGGATGCTGCGGGTGCGGGGCGTGGCCGAGACGGCGCTGGCGTTGGGCGTGAGCGAGCGGCACCTGCGGACGCTGTTCACCAGGGCGGTCGGGTTGTCGCCCAAGCGGTTCGCGCGCGTGGAGCGGGTGCGCCGGGTGGTGGCGCGGGGCGGCCGCGGCGGGTGGGCGCGGCTGGCGGTCGAGCTGGGCTACTACGACCAGGCGCACCTGAGCCGCGAGTTCCGGGCCACGATGGGCGTGCCGCCCGGCGCGTACCTCGCGGGGAACCTGCCCGAGGCGACCTACTGCTAGTGGTCGGGGGCCTCCGACTCGGCAGCGGCACGGTGAGCGTGCCGGTGAACGCCATGAGCGGGATGAGGGCCGGCACGACCGCGCGGGCCAGGTCGGTCCCGATCAGCGGCGGCGGTCCACCACCACGCCGTCAGGGACCGGTCGCGGGTCGCAGCCGTGCCACGACGCCGTCCAGCCCTTCCCGGACGATCGCCGGGTCGTCGTGGTCCAGGCCGAAGGCGACCTCGTGCCAGGGGCCGAGCCGGTGCGCCACGAGTGCCCGTTCGCGCTGGTCGTCGGTCACGCCGTAGGCCGCGGCCAGGGCGTCGGCGAAGGCCGGTGGGGTGCCGTGCAGCGCCCACGCGAGGTCGATCGCCGGGTCGCCCAGGTGGGCGTCGCCGAAGTCGATGACACCGGTCAGCCGGCCGTCGGCGGCCAGCACGTGCTCGGGGCCGAGGTCGCCGTGGACCAGCACGTCGCCGGTCAGCCGCCGCCCGGCCGCGAGCAGCGCGTGCGCGGGCTCGTGCAGGTTCGCCGGGAGGAGCGGCACGACGTCGGCGGCGAACCGGGCCAGGTCGTCGGCCGGCCGGCCGCGCGGGACGCCGAGGCGGAGCGGTTCGTCGGTCGGGCAGTCGTGCAGGGCGCGGAGGAACAGCCCGAGTTCGCGCCCGTGGGCGGGGTGGGTGAGCGGTTCGCCGGGCACGAGGGGGTGCCGCACCGCGAACGGTTCCCCGGGCACGACTTCGGGGACCGGGACGGGCAGCGGCAGGCGCGGTGCGAGCCACGGCATCAACCGGGTCTCCCGGCGCAGCTGCGCGACCACCCCGGGGCGGCGCGGCCTGCGCACGACCCACCGCCCGCCCACCAGCCGCGCGGTGGTGTCCCAACCGCCGCCGAGGTCGAGGTCGGCCGGCGCCTGCGCCACGGCGGTCCTCACGTCCTGCGTGCGCGGTGCCGGCTCGGGCCGGCGCGTCGGCGGCGGCGGGCCGGAACCGGCCGCGTCTTCCCCGTCCGGCGGCGTCTCGTGGACCGCGGCGCTCACGCCTCGTGGCCGCGGTGGTGGCGGCCCAGTCGGGCCAGGCGTGCCGCGGTGCCGCCGCCTTCGTCCATGCCCAGCCGCACCCGTCGCCGCAGCCGGCGCGCCACGACCTCGCCCAGCGGCGTGTCGGGCGCCTTCCGGAACCGCGCCGGCCGCCGGTCGCGCGCGGCCTGCTCGGCCCGGTCCGCCGCCGCCTCGTCCGCCGGGCCGAGGGCACCGCGCAGCGCCTGCTCGGCCCGCCGCCGGTCGGCCCGCAGGTCGAGCCGCCGGTTGAGCGGGATGCCGCGGCGGGAGCCCTTGTCGTTCTCCCCGTAGGTGTTGCGGCGGTCCTTGGCATAGCTCAGCCGCTTCTTCTCCTGCGGGCTCCTGCGCACCACCGGGCACCTCCGGGTCGATCTCGTCCTCCACCGGACGGTACCGAGCCTG
>NZ_JBHYXZ010000005.1:0-9806 GCF_042752395.1 Actinosynnema sp. NPDC059335
GGGTTCGGGTGCCTTAGGCTGGACGAAGCCGGCAGGCCTGGCGGGACGCTTTTCCCCGCCGGGCCTGCCGGCTTTGGCCTGCCCCGGGTACCCGTAAGGGCCCCATGTCAAATCGAGCCGGACCGCACCACCGAGCCGTAGACCCGAACGCTCAACTCGGGTGTTCCGAACGTAGGACACTCGCGTTCCGAACGTAGGACTCGCGCGTGAGTCCTCAAGCTCCACCGCGCAACCACCCAACTACCCCGCGTTTACCCCCGACGATCACCCGGGTACCCACCAGCCATGCTGGGACGACTGGTCACCGGAGCCGCCGTGGGCGCAGCCCTGGGCGCGGCCTGGCTGGGCCTGCGCGAGTTCATCGCCTCCGGCACCATCTGCTCCACCGACGACTGGGACTGCCTGGCCCTGGGCCTGGTCTCCATGCCGATCAGCCTGATCGTGGGCCTGCTCCTCGCGTGGGCCGTCCTCAGGGCCGCCCACCAGGACCGCCCCCTGGGCTTCGCCGCCGTGGGCGTCACCTTCACCGCCGCCCTGACCCTGCTCACCGTCTGGGTGTCGATCCCCGCGGGCTCCGTGGCCGCCGGCCTGATCGGTTTCGTGCTGGCCGCACCGGTGACAGCCCGCCACCCCGTGAGCCACACTGCTGCCCGTGACTGACACGCCGCCCACCTCGCGCTCCGCCATCGGCGGCTTCGCGTTCCGGGTGCTGCTGCGCGTCGTGTTCTCGGCCGTCGTCGGCTCCGCGCTGTTCGTCGCCTGGATCCAGGCCTACCGCACCGGCGTGCTCGACCGCGTGGTCAACGAGACGTCCCTGGGCGAGTTCATCCTGCTGGTCGTCATCGGCCTGCCGATCGCGCTGGTGGCCAGCGCCCTGCTCGCCGGGCCGCTGCTGTGGCTGCTCAAGGTGCGCCCGGTGTGGCCGATCGTGCTGATCGGCCCGATCCTGCTGGGCCTCGCGCACTACTTCAAGGTGCCGGAGCGGTTCACCTGGATCGGCGACAAGTGGACCGTGCTCGTCCTGCTGGCGGGCGTCAGCTACGGCGTCGCGGGCCTGCTCACCGCCCCCGCCGTCCTGCGCCGAACCGGGAAGTAACCACCCCCGACCCCGGCACCACCCCCGACCCCGGCACCGACACCGACCCCGGCACCGCGCCCTACTCCGGCACCGGCACCGCGTCGAGCACCTCCTCCCCCACCCCCTCGAACCGGCACCACTCCACCGCCTCCTCACGGCTGATCGGGCGTGCCCCCTCGGGCCGGGCACCGCCGACGACGTCCCACCCGTCGGGCGCGAGCACGTACAACCGCCCGCCCCGCACCGCGAGCAACCTCCCCCGCGGGAACGCCATCGTCGCCTCCGCGCGCAGGAACCGAACCTCCACGGTGACCTCCACCTGACTCTTGACCTCCACCCAACTCCAGCCTGCAGGGTCGAGCACAGGAAAACCGGATGCCGGAAGTCGGTCCACCTTCGTACCGTCAAGGGTGGACCGGAGGGGGCCTCGTGTCGGAAGACCGTACTTCCACAGCCGCGAGCGTGCGCAGGCTGTGGCCGTACCTCAAGCCCGTTCGCACACCCGTCGTGCTCGCCATGGTCGCCACCATGCTCGCGATGATGTGCGGGCTGGGCATCCCGCTGATCACCCAACGCATCGTGGACGGCCCGATCGCCGACCGCGACCTGAGCGCGTTGCCGCTGCTCATCGGCGTCATCGTGCTGCTCGGCTGCGCCGAGGCCGCGCTGTTCTACGCCCGTCGCAAGCTGATCGCCGGACCGGCGTCGGACGTCGAGGCGCGGATGCGGGCCGAGCTGTACCACCACCTGCAAGACCTGCAGGTGGCCTTCCACGACCGCTACCAGTCGGGGCAGCTGCTGTCCCGCGCGACCACCGACCTGACCCAGGTGCGGCGGTTCGTCGGCTTCGCCGTCATCTTCCTGGTGGTGAACAGCCTCGTCGTCCTGATCGGGCTCGGCGTGCTCTTCTGGCTGTCACCCGTCCTGGGCATCATCGTGCTGGCGAGCACGCTGCCGCTGGTCGTGCTGTCCTACCTGTTCGAGACCAGGTTCAAGGTCGTCGCCCGCCGCGCGCAGGACCAGTCCGGCGACCTGACGACGGTGGTCGAGGAGTCCGTGCTCGGCATCCGGGTGCTGAAGGCGTTCGGCCGCGGACCGCACCTGACCGGGCGGTTCCTGCGCCAGGCGCGTGAGCTGCGCGACACCGAAGTGGCCAAGGTGCGGATCTTCGCCGCGCTGTGGGCCGTGCTGATCGTGCTGCCGGAACTGGGCATCGCGGGCCAGCTCGCGTTCGGCTCGATGGGCATCGCCGACGGCACCATGACCGTGGGCACGCTCGTCGCCGCCGTCACGGTGAGCGCCTACCTGCGCTGGCCGGTCGACTCGATCGGGTGGCTGCTGGCGGAGACCAACTCCACCGCGTCCGCGCTGGAGCGGTACTTCGAGGTGGTCGACACCGAGGTCACCGTCACCAGCCCGGCGAACCCGAAGCCGCTGGCCGCGCCCGTGCGCGGGCACGTCCGGTTCGAGGGCGTCCGCTACCGCCACCCCGGTTCGGGCACCGAGGTGCTGCGCGGCGTCGACCTCGACCTGCGGCCGGGCGAGACGGTCGCCCTGGTCGGCGGGACCGGCTCGGGCAAGACGACCGTCACCGCCCTGGTGCCGCGCCTGGCCGACGTCACGGCGGGCCGCGTCACGATCGACGGCGTGGACGTGCGCGACCTGGACCTGGGCGAGCTGCGCCGGGTCGTCGGCACCGCGTTCGAGGAGCCGATCCTGTTCTCCGCGAGCGTCACCGAGAACGTCGCGCTCGGCGCGCCCGACATCGACGAGGGCCGGGTCCGCGAGGCGCTGCGGGTGGCGCGGGCCGAGGAGTTCGTGGACGCGCTGCCGTGGGGCCTGGACACCCGGATCGGCGAGCAGGGCCTGTCGCTGTCCGGCGGTCAGCGGCAGCGCCTGGCCCTGGCCCGCGCGGTCGCCGGGCACCCGGCCGTGCTGGTGCTGGACGACCCGCTGTCCGCGCTCGACGTGCACACCGAGGCCGAGGTGGAGGCCGCGCTGCGGCGCGTGCTCAAGGGCGTGACGGCGCTGGTCGTCGCGCACCGCCCGAGCACGGTGCAGCTCGCCGACCGGGTGGCGATGCTGGTCGACGGCCGGATCGCGGCCACCGGCACCCACGCGCAACTGCTGGCCGACAACGAGGACTACCGCGCGTTGTTGTCCACGATGGAGGACGAGGAGGTGGCGGCGTGACCGCGGAGGCCGTGACCGGGCACCGGCCCGAGCCGGACCCGGACGAGGAGGCGTGGCGCGGCGTCGCGGCCGAGGACGTCGAGGACGTGGACTACGCGACCGGCGTCAAGCTCCAGGCCCGGTCCCGCCGGCTGCTCGGCGAACTGCTGCGCCCGCACGCCCGCGCGGCGACCCTCGCCCTCGTCATCGTGGTCCTGGAGAACCTGGTCAACCTGGCCGGTCCGCTGCTGATCGCGGCCGCGATCGACACCGGCGTCCCGGCCGCGCTGGACGGCAGGCCGCAGGCGCTCGCCTGGTGCGTCGGCGGCTACGTGGCGACGGCGATCTCCGCGACCCTGCTGCGCTGGTCGTTCGTCCGGCTCACCGGCCGGATCGGCCAGGACGTGCTGCTCGTGCTGCGGGAACGCGTGTTCCGGCACGCCCAGCGGCTGTCCGTCTCGTTCCACGAGAAGTACACCTCGGGCAAGGTGATCTCCCGCCTGACCAGCGACGTCGACTCGCTGCAGGACCTGGTCGAGGAGGGCCTGGACGGCTTCTTCACCTCGATGCTGTCGCTGCTCGGCATCTCGGTCGTCCTGCTCTATCTGGACGTCCCGCTCGCCCTGGTGGTGCTGTCCGGCTTCGTGCCGCTGATCCTGCTGACCCGCTGGTTCCGCCGCCGGTCCGGGCGGGCCTACCGGCACACCCGCGGCGCGATCGCCAAGATCATCGTGCAGTTCGTGGAGACCATGAACGGCATCCGCGCGGTGCAGGCGTTCCGGCGCGAGCGGCGCAACGAGAAGATCATGAACGAGCTGAACGGCCGGTTCCGGGACGCCAACACCGACGCGATGGGCGTGATGGCGGCGTTCACGTCGTCGGTGCGGGTGATCGGCAACCTGTCGCTCGCGGTGATCCTCGCCTGGGGCGCGCTGCGGGTGGCGGGCGGTCAGCTCGAACTGGGTGTGCTGGCCGCGTTCACGCTGTACGTGCGGCGGTTCTACGACCCGTTCGACCAGCTCGCCATGTTCGCCAACGCCTACGCGTCCGCCACCGCGGCGCTGGAGAAGATCTCCGGGTTGCTGGAGGAGGAGCCGCAGGTCCGCGAGCCGGAGGAGCCGACGCCGCTGGGCGAGGTGCAGGGCGCGGTCCGGTTCGAGGGCGTCGAGTTCCGCTACTCGCAGGACACGCCGCTGGTGCTGCCCGCGTTCGACCTGACCGTGCCCGCCGGGCAGACGGTGGCGCTGGTCGGGGCGACCGGCGCGGGGAAGTCGACGCTCGCCAAGCTGGTGGCCCGGTTCTACGACCCGACCGCGGGCGCGGTCCTGCTGGACGGGGTGGACCTGCGGTCGGTGGCCGACGCCGAGCTGCGGCGCGCGGTCGTCATGGTGACGCAGGAGAACTTCCTGTTCGACGGGTCCGTGCTGGACAACATCGCGCTGGGCCGGCCGTCCGCGACCCGCGAGGAGGTCGAGGCGGCGGCGCGGGCGGTCGGGGCGGACGCGTTCATCCGCGCGCTGCCCGAGGGCTACGACACCGACGTGCGCAAGCGCGGCGGCCGGCTGTCCGCGGGCCAGCGGCAGATGGTGGCGTTCGCGCGGGCGTTCCTGGCCGACCCGGCGGTGCTCGTGCTGGACGAGGCGACGTCCAGCCTCGACGTGCCGACCGAGCGCGCGGTGCAGGACGCGCTGGAAACGGTGCTGGCCGAGCGGACGGCGTTCATCATCGCCCACCGGCTGTCGACCGTGCTGATCGCCGACCGGGTGCTGGTGCTCGACGGCGGCCGGGTGGTGGAGGACGGCACGCCGGAGGAGCTGATCGGCGGCCGGGGCCGGTTCGCCGCGCTGCACACCGCGTGGCGCGACTCCCTGGCCTAGTGCGCACGCCCCCTGAACGCGGCACGCCGGGTTCAGGGGGCCGGCGCGCTCAGGGGGCCAGCAGGCTGGTCAGCAGCAGCGACAACCACGCCGCCAGCACACCCGCCACCACGCCGTACGCGACCCACCGCCACACCGGCACGTTCCGCGCCAGCCACACCGACGGGGTGATGCCGCCGACCACCAGGACGTTCGCCAGCAGGGCGAGCCACTGGCTGGTCTCGCCCAGCCCCACCGACAGCGTGTAGACGGTGAACGTCACCACGGCGGCCACGATGAAGCTGACCGTCAGGCCGGTGCCCCAGGGGGTCGGCTCCCGGGGCTCCTCCCGGTCGCCCTCCGGCTCCGCGCCCTCCTCGACGCCCTCGCCGACGTCCTCCGCCTCGTCCTCGGCGGGGACGTCCACGACGACCAGCTCGCCGGTCACCGGGTCGGTGTACCGCACCGGGACGCCCATCTCGGCGGCCAACCGGCCCGCCAACTGGCGTCCCCTCCTGGTGACCAGGGCGCTCGCGGCGCCCTCGGCGGGCGTCTCGGCCCGCGTCACCGCGCCGGCCACCTTCGCCCACTCGTGCAGCGCGTCGGCGAGACCCGCGCCGAGCGGGAGGGTGTGCGGGTCGACTTCCCGCTCGCCCGCGTCGTCGCGACCCGCGAGCACGGCCCGGCCGTCCTGGACCCGCAGTTCCACCTACGTCCTCCTCTGGTCGTGCCCGGTGAGAACGTAGCGTTTCAGGCGATCGCGTAGAAGGCGATGGCGCCCGCCGTCGCCACGTTCAGCGAGTCGACGCCCTCCGCCATGGGGATCCGGACGGCCACGTCGGCCGCCGCGATGGCCTCCTCGGTGAGGCCGGGCCCCTCCGATCCGAGCAGGACGGCGACCTTGCGGCCCCGCAGTCCGGCGTCGGCCAGGCCCTTCGCGTCGGCGCGCGGGGTGAGCGCGGCGACCGTGAAACCGTTGTGGCGCAGCAGGTCGAACGCTTCGGTGAGGTTCGGGACCGACGCGAACGGCACGCGCAGCACGTGCCCCATCGAGACGCGGACGCTGCGCCGGTACAGCGGGTCGCTGCACCCCGGGCCGAGCAGCACGCCGTCGATGCCGAGCGCGGCGGCGTTGCGGAACAGCGAACCGAGGTTCTCGTGGTCGCCGACGCCCTCCAGCACGGCGAGCCGGCGCGCGGACGCGACCAGCTCGGCCACGTCGGGCTGGGGCGCGCGGTCGGCGGACGCGAGCACGCCCCGGTTCAGGTGGAAGCCGACGACCTCGGCCATGACCTCGGCGGAGGTCACGTACGCGGGCGCGGGCAGGTCGCCGAGCGCGGCCACGCGGCGGCGCACGCCGAGCAGGCCGCGCACGGGGTAGCGCGAGGCGAGGAGCCGTTCGACGACCACCACGCCCTCGGCGATCACCAGGCCCCGGCCGCCGGGGCGGTCCGGGCGGCGGTCGGCCGTCGACAGGTCCCGGAAGTCGTCCAGCCGGGGGTCCGCCGGGTCGTCGATCTCGATCACGTCAGCAGTGTCCCACCTCCGCGCAGGTGAACACCCCTCACAGAATCGAGGCAGTTCAACACAAGCCCTGGACCAGCGAATTCTCGCTTATTGTTACCCCCATGTGACAGAGAGCACCGATTTGGGCGCTGGCGGGCGGGTGGTTGCTGTGTCACGGTTGGCCTCCGCTAAGCCCGCCGGAGCAGCCCTACCGTGATTGGGAGGCGGCATGGGTACGGATGTGTCCAGTCGGACGTTCACCAGGGAGGACCGCCAGCGCTACCGCGAGCGCATGCAGCGGTGCATGGACGCGCTGGGAACCATGCTGGTGGAGGAGAGCTTCTCCTTCCCGAGGCAGCAGATGGGGCTGGAGATCGAGCTGAACCTGGTCGACGGCGCGTGGCGGCCCGCGATGGCCAACTCCGAGGTGCTGGAGAAGATCGACGACCCGTCGTTCACGTTGGAGCTGGGCCAGCACAACCTGGAGGTGAACGTCCCGCCGCGCGAGCTGGCCGGCGACGAGACGCTGGACCTGGAGAGGGAACTGGTCTCCACGCTGGCGACGGCCGACGTCAAGGCGCACGACGCCGGCACGTCGATCGTGATGATCGGGGTGCTGCCGACGTTGCGGCACGAGCACTTCGACCGGCGGTGGCTGTCCAACCAGCCGCGGTACACGAGGCTCAACGACCAGATCCTCGCGCTGCGCGGGGAGGAGGTCGTGCTGTCTATGGAGGGCGCGCCCATGCCCGGACGGGTGGGCGAGCGGCTGTCCAGCTACGCGGAGTCCATCATGCCGGAGGCGGCCTGCACGTCCGTGCAGCTGCACCTGCAGGTGGCGCCGGACGACTTCGCGGCGCACTGGAACGCGGCGCAGGCGTTGGCCGGGGTGCAGGTGGCGATCGCGGCCAACTCGCCGTTCCTGCTCGGGCGGGCGTTGTGGCACGAGACCCGCATCCCGCTGTTCCTCCAGGCCACGGACACCCGGTCGCAGGAGCTGAAGAACCAGGGCGTCCGGCCGCGGGTGTGGTTCGGGGAGCGGTGGATCACGTCCATCTTCGACCTGTTCGAGGAGAACGTGCGGTACTTCCCGGCGTTGCTGCCGGAGACCGGTGACGAGGACCCGTTGGACGTGCTCGGGTCGGGCGGCACGCCGACGTTGACGGAGCTGCGGCTGCACAACGGGACCGTGTGGCGCTGGAACCGGCCGGTGTACGACGTCGTGGACGGCGTGCCGCACCTGCGCGTGGAGAACCGCGTGCTGCCGGCCGGGCCGACCGTGCTCGACACGATGGCCAACGCGGCGTTCTTCTACGGGGCGCAGCGGGCGTTGACCACGCTGGAACGTCCTTTGTGGAGCCAGATGTCGTTCCACGCGGCGGAGGAGAACCTGTACGCCGGGTCGCGGCACGGGATGGGCGCGCAGCTGTACTGGCCGGGGATCGGGTGGGTGCCGCCGGACGAACTCGTCCTGCGCCGGTTGCTGCCGTTGGCGCACGAGGGGTTGCGCGCGTGCGGGGTGTCCGACGAGGCGCGGGAGCGGTACCTCGGCGTGATCGAGGCGCGGTGCCTGACGCGGCGCACGGGGTCGCAGTGGCAGCGCGACACCGTGGCGCTGCTGGAGGACCGGGGAGCCGACCGGGACGCGGCGCTGAGCGCGATGCTCGGGCGGTACGTCGAGCTGTCGCACGCGGGGGAGCCGGTCCACACGTGGCCGGTGGGCGGCTGACCCGCCTGCCACGTGTCCCACGACCTGTCCGCCGCGCGTCGGGGCGCGGGGGTCAGGTCACCTCACGGGGCCCGAGGCCGCCCGATCGGACGGGCGGCGGGACTGGACGGCCTGACCGGGCGGGCAGCCGGACGGCGGGGCTGGACGGGCGGCGCGGCTACACGGCCTGACCGGGCGAGCGACCGGGCGGCGCGGCGCGGCGAAGCGGGGCTGCGCGGCGCGACGCGGCTCGTCGGGCGCGACGCGGCTCGTCGGGCGCGACGCGGCTCGTCGGGCGGGGCTCGTCGGGCGGGGCTCGTCGGGCGGGGCTCGTCGGGCGGGGCGGGGCGAGGCTGGTCGGGCGGCGCGGCGGGGCTGCACGGCATGACCGGGCAGCGACCGGGCGGCACGGCAGCGGCTGGGCGGCGGGGGCGGGCAGGCGACACGGCTGTCCTGCTCGTGAGGGCACCAGGGCCACCCGTGCCCCGGGCACAGCTCTGGCCTGCGCCGCGGCCTTCATTCTTCCGGCAACGCTCCGGGCGTTTCCATTGATACCCGCCGCGCCGTCATTAACACGTCAGGGTGATCTTTCACGGCCGCCGCGAGCGCCCGCACACCCCACCATACCCGCAGGTCAGCGCCGCCGCCCGGCCTTCAGCGGCGCGACGTCGGCACCGTCGTGGGAACTGCGGCACTCGTCGGGCGTCACGGCCTCGACCGCCAACGTCAGCATGCCCTTCACCCCGGTGTAGATGCTCTCGCCCGCCGACGCCAGCGACGTGTGCACCCGGTTCGAGTCGGAGAAGTCCCGCTCGTCCTTCGTGCGCTTCTTCCCGACCTCCTCGGGCTTCGTCGCACTGCGCAGGTTGACCTCCAACCACGCGGCCACTTCGGCGGGCGTGGTCAGGACCTCTTCCGGGGTGCGCTCCAACCGCTCGGCGCGCGGGGAGGCGTGGTCGAGTGACGTGTGCTCCACGTACGCGTGCCAGTGCGTGTTGCGCAGCGACCACGTCTGCTCGATCGGCCAGTCCTCCTCGGTGCCCATGCGCCTATCTTGCCAGGGTCCGCACGTCCAAGGTGTGGTCAACCCCCACCGCCGAAGCCAACTGCGGTCGTGGGTCACGAGCAGCGGACAGGTTCCCCGTGCCCTGCTTGCCGGCGAACGTGATGTTCTTGTCGCTTTCGTCGGACTTCGCGTTGCGCCGCCGCGCCGACGTCGAGGGTGGCCCCGCGAGCACGGTGCGCGGGCCGAACGACAGCGTGACGTCCCTGGCGCTCAACACCGGCCGATCGTCACACGGGGACCGATCCGTTGGCGCGGCGCATCTCCGGCCCGGGACACGACGAGCCCAGGACACGACGAGGCCGGGACACGACGAGGGCCCCCCCCCCCCCCCGCACACCCCCCGGGCGGGGCCCCCAAAGTTCCCCCAATAACGTCCCCCCCCCCCCCACACCCCCCCACACAAGCTAGAGAAAAAAATCG
>NZ_JBHYXZ010000005.1:9815-37260 GCF_042752395.1 Actinosynnema sp. NPDC059335
ACCACAGACAACTAAAATATAAACCTCAAATATCGTGGGCTGCGACTTTGTTTTATAAGATACTGGCACACGACGCGGCCCCGCGCCCGGGGGGTACTACGGGGTGGGGGGGCCTCGTCTGTTCCCGAACTGACTGCCGCTCCCACCACGAAGCGACGACACTTAGGTTAGCCTAACTTCGCCGACCGCACCAGCCCTGCGCACCAGACCCCGCGCCACGAGTTCCACCACCACCGCGATCGCCACCGCCTCGACCGCCAGCAGGGCCAGCAGCACGACGAGCTGCAACGCCCCCGCCTGCCACACCGGCGCGCCGCCCAGCAGCATCCCGACGAACGCGCCGGGCAGCGTGACCAGGCCGACCGTGCGGGTCTGGTCGAGCGCCGGGATCAACGCCTCCGCGGCGGGCGTGCGGATCAGCTCCCGCACCGCGACCGGTTCGGTGAACCCGAGCGCCAGCGCCGCCTCGTACTCGCCGTGCCGGTCCCGCAGCGCGTCCAGCGCCCGCCGCACGGACAGCGTGGTGGCGGTCATCGCCCCGCCGATCAGGATGCCGCCGACCGGCACGAGCGCGATGCCCCGCACCGGCACCAGCCCGCTCGCCACGAGCACCGCGAGGGCGGGCACGGTGCCGGCGAGGATCGCCGACGCCACCCACGCCCCGCGCCGGCCGGTCTTCGTGCGCGCGGCCGACGTGCCCGTCGCCACGCCCGCCATCAGCACCAGGAACGCCGCCGTGAGCGGCAACGACGCGAGCACCACCGTGATCACCACGGACACCGCGGCCAGCTGCGCGGTCGCCCGCACGGCCGCCCGCACCACGGGCCGGGGCGAGGCCAGCCGGGCCCACCGCACCACGGCGGCGGCGACGGCGGTGAAGCTCAGGCAGACGACGAGCAGCCGGACCCAGTCCGTCGCGATGACCACCGGACCATTGTCAGACCCGGGCGCGGCGGCGCAGGCCGAGGCGGGGTCCGGGCAGCTCCAGGCCGCCGCGCCGGGCCAGCACGATGCCGCCGGCCACCGCCGCGACGATCGACACCACGCCGCCCACGACCAGCGGGGCCCGCGCGGTGAAGTGCTCGGCCAGCCAGCCCATCACCGGGCCGCCGACGGGGTTGCCGCCCAGGAACACCAGCATGTAGAGGCCCATGACCCGGCCGCGCATGGCGGGCGACACGGACAGCTGCACGGTCGCGTTGGCGGTCGTGGTGAACGTCATCATGGCGATGCCGACCGGGATCAGCGCCAGGCCCGACAGCCACATCGTCGGCATCAGGCCGACCACGACCTCCAGCACGCCGAACGCGAGCGCGCCCACGATCAGCAGCCTCAGCCGCGGCTTGCCGCGGGCGCTGCGCTTGGCCGCCAGGGTCGCGCCGGCCAGCGTGCCGACCGCGAGCATGGTGGACAGCAGGCCGTAGGCGTCGGCGTCGCCGCCGAAGGTGTTGCGCGCCAGGACGGCCAGCGTGACGTAGAAGTTGAGCCCGAACGTGCTGATGAAGAACACCAGGCACAGCAGGATGACCAGGTCGGCGCGCTTGCGCACGTACCGCAGCCCTTCCCGCAGCTGGCCCTTCTCCCGCGGCACGGGGTCGCCGCGGTGCAGCTCGGACGCGCGCATCAGCAGCAGGCCGGCCAGCACGCCGAGGAAGCTGATGGCGTTGATGAGGAACACCCAGCCGGTGCCCACGAAGATGATCATCACGCCGGCGACCGCCGGGCCGACCATCCGGGCCAGGTTGAACGTCATCGCGTTCAGCGCCACCGCGTTGGTGAGCTGGTCGCGGCCGACCATCTCGACCACGAAGCTCTGCCGCACCGGGGTCTCCACCGCGGACACCGCGCCGAGCAGCAGGCACAGCAGGTAGACGTGCCACAGCTCGACCACGCCGGTGACGTCGAGCAGGCCCAGGGTCAGCGCGCAGAGCCCGAGGCCGGTCTCCAGCACGAGCAGCAGCTTGCGCTTGTCCATCCGGTCGGCGAGCACGCCCGCCCACAGCGACAGCAGCAGCGTGGGCGCGAACTGGAGCGCGGCGGCGATGCCGAGGGCGACCGGGGAGCCGTCGGACAGCTCCAGCACGAGCCAGTCCTGGGCGACGCGCTGCATCCACAGGCCGACGAGCGAGACGACCTGGCCGGAGGCGTAGAGGCGGTAGTTGCGGACGCGGAGCGAGCCGAACATGCGACTGCGTGGCGGGGGTGCGGCTGCGTTGCGTTCGACCTGGTCCGTCTCTGCACCACCCGCGTACGCCGGCACTTCGTTACTGCCCCGCCATCCTGTCGATGATCCCGGCGGCGCGCGACAGCACGCCCCGTTCCTCCGGTGTCAGCTCGGCCAGCCGCTTGTCCAGCCAGGCTTCGCGGGCGGACACCTCTTCGTTGATGTAGTTCAGCCCCGCCTCGCTCAGCTCCACGATGGCCTGCCGGCCGTCGGTGGGGTGGGGGCGGCGCGTGGCGAACCCGTACTCCTCCAGGGCCGCTATCACCCTGGTCATCGACGGGGGCTGGACGCCTTCCCTGGCGGCCAGCTCGCCCGGCGTCAGGGGTCCGCACTTGTGCAACGTGGACAGCGCGGACACCTGGGTGAGCGAGATCGTGGAGTTCACCCGTTGCGCGCGGAGCCTGCGGTTGAGCCGGATGATGGCCAGTCGCAGCCGACTCGCCAGTCCCGCCTCAGCCTCGGTCTCCGTCACGTAGTTAGCATACCTCACGATCTCTGCGCCCATCGTGTGAACTTGCCCATTCAGTTGCCGAGAACGGCCTGGATGGGGCCGATCGCGAAGTAGACGACGAACGCGGCGGCCACGACCCACATCAGCGGGTGCACGCTGCGCGCACGGCCGGTGAGCGCCCGCAGCACCACGTAGCTCACGAAGCCCGCGCCGATGCCGTTGGCGATCGAGTACGTGAACGGCATCACCACGATGGTGAGGAACGCGGGCAGGCCGACGGAGAAGTCGGCGAAGTCGATCTCCTTCACCTGCATGATCATCAGCGCGCCGACGATGACCAGCGCGGGCGCCGCCGCCTCGATCGGCACCACCGAGTACAGCGGGGTGAGGAACATGGCGGCGAGGAACAGCAGGCCGGTGACGATGTTCGCCAGGCCGGTCCGCGCGCCCTCGGCGATGCCGGACGCCGACTCGACGAAGACGGTGTTGGACGACGAGGACGCCGCGCCGCCCGCGACCGCGCCGAGGCCGTCCACGAACAGCGCCTTCGACACGCCCGGCAGCTGGCCGTCCTTGCCGATGAGCCCGCCCTCCTTGCCCAGGCCGGTCATGGTGCCGACGGTGTCGAAGAAGTCGGTGAGCACGAGCGTGAACACCAGCAGCGCGGCGGTCAGCGCGGGCACCCGGGTCCACGCGCCGAACGACACGTCGCCCAGCAGCGACAGGTCCGGCAGGCCGAACACCTGCTCGGGCAGCGCCGGGTAGCCGAGGTTCCAGCCGGCCGGGTTGGTGCCCTGCGAGGGGCCCGCCTGCACGATCGCCTCCAGCACGATGGACAGCACGGTGGCCGCCAGCACGCCGATCAGGATCGCGCCCTTGACCTTGCGCGCCACGAGGATGCCGGTGACGACCAGGCCGACCACGAACACGAACGTCGGCCACGACGCGATGGACCCGTTGATGCCCAGGCCGACCGGCACGGTGGTGCCCGCCGCGTCCGGCACCCGGCGCACGAACCCGGCGTCCACCAGGCCGATGAAGCAGATGAACAGGCCGATGCCGACCGCGATGGCCGCCTTCAGCTCGGCCGGCACCGCGTTGAACACCGCCGTGCGCACGCCCGTGACCACGAGCAGGAGCACCACCAGGCCGTTGACCACGACCAGGCCCATGGCCTCGGGCCACGACATCTGCGGCACGATCGTGACGGCCACGAACGAGTTGATGCCGAGGCCGGTGGCCAGCGCGAACGGGTAGTTCGCGACGAGTCCGAACAGGATCGTCATGACGCCCGCGACCAGCGCCGTGACCGCCGCCACCTGCGGGATGGTGAGGATGTTGCCGAGGACGTCCACCTTCGCGCCGGGGTCGTCGGCGGCGAAGCTGCCCAGGAT
Source organism: Actinosynnema sp. NPDC059335 (assembly GCF_042752395.1). Lineage (NCBI taxonomy): Bacteria > Bacillati > Actinomycetota > Actinomycetes > Pseudonocardiales > Pseudonocardiaceae > Actinosynnema > Actinosynnema sp. NPDC059335. Next base: position 13,885 of record NZ_JBHYXZ010000005.1, read on the forward strand.
CAGCGGGTTCAGCACGACGATGTAGGCCATGGTCACGAACGTGACCAGCCCGCCGCGCACCTCCCGGCCGACCGTCGAGCCGCGTTCGGAGATCTTGAAGAACCCGTCCAGCCTGGAGCGGGCCGGGGGTGTCGGCGCGGCGGGTGTGTCGGCGGTCGCCATCTCGTCTCCTCGATCGGTGGTGCGGAGCAGGCAGAGCGTGCCCCACCTGTGTTTCGGCCAGGTAGCCTGCCCGACGTGGCCGAACAGGACGCGACACCCCTCCCGCCCCCGCCCCCGCTGCCGCCGAGGCTGACCGACCCGGTGCCCGTGGTCGTGGTCGGCACGGCGCTGTGGTTCCTCGCCGCGGTCGGCGTGGCGTTGTTCGGGGACGCGCCGCTGGTGGCGTGGACGTGCGTGGCCGGCGGTGTCCTGGGGATCATCGGCTACGGCATCTTCGCCTGGCAACGCTCCGCCGCGCGCCGGGGCAGCCGGACCGCCCAGCACGGCCAGGGCCTGGAGTAGCTCAGCCCAGCAGGACCGCGGGCGTCGGGTCGGCGATCAGGGCCGCGAACGTGTGCCGGTCGTCCCAGCGACCCGTGGTCCACGCCAGGGCGCGCGCCAGGCCCTCGGGGGTGTCGGCGGCGTGCGGGACGCCGTCCTGCACCCACCACGACACCGAGTGCTCCGCGCCCTCGGCCGCCACGACCAGGTCGTCGTGCACGACCAGCGCCCCGCCCGGCAGCTCGACGCCGAGCAGGTCGCACGCCAGCCGCACCGCGCCCAGCTCCGACCACACCACCTCGTCGCCCTCGCCGACCACGTGCCCGGAGACCTCCTCCGAGGCGAGCGGCAGGGCGAGCAGCTCGGCCAGCTCGGCCGCGGCCCCCGAGGAGGCCAGCACCTGGGCCGGCGGCAGCACGCCCAGCAGCCACGGCTGGTCGAGCACCAGCACGTCGTCGGCGGGCTCCGCGGCGCCGGTCAGCACCCGCACCCGGTCCGGCGGCTCGACGCTCACCGAGTCGGCCACCTCGGCCAGCAGCGCGTGCACCCGCAGCACCAGCGCGTCGGACAGCTTGCGGGCCGGGTCGCCGAGCCGCGCGATCAGGTCGGCCACGTCGTCGGAGTCCTCCACCGACAACGACGTGCGCACCCCGGCGGCGGCCAGCACGTGCGGCGGCACGTCGACCGCCGGCACCACGTCGTACAGCCCTTCCAGCGCGTCGGCGTCGGGCAGCCGCCACGACCCGAGCGGCACGCCGTCGATCGTCGCGTACCGGGCCAGCCACCAGCCCGTGTAGCCGTCCGGCTCGGTCACCGCGCGCCACGCGGCCGGGTCGGCGGCCATCATCGCCAACGCCCGCGGCCACCGGTCGCGGGCCACCAGGTCCAGGTCGCGGATGCCGAGCACGCGCGCGGGCGGCACGTCGAACGCGTCCCACCAGTAGCCCTCGTCGGCCAGGTCGTGGTCGGGTTCGGTGGGCGAGTCGTCCTCGACCACGGTGAACCCGTCGATCACGCCGACGTCGGTCAGCACCGACCGGGGCCACTCGGCGGCCACGGACGCGTCGAGCACGCCGAACGGCGCGTCGTCCTCCAGCACCTCCAGCAGCCGCGAGTCCGGCAGCACCAGCTCGTCGGCGCGCCGCCACTCGCCGTCCGCCGAGGGCAGGGCCAGCTCCGCGAGCCACGGCCGCCCGCCGGCCCGCGACACGAGCCGCAGCACGGTGCGCACCAGCTCGAGGCCGTCCGGCGCGGGGTCGTCCAGGCTGCGGTGCACGGCCTCGCGCACCGCGTCGGAGTCCAGCAGCTCGGCCGGGCCGGCCTCGGTCGCGCCCAGTCGCAGCAGCAGCGGGTGCGCCGCCTCCGGGTGCGCGATCCGCAGGCCTGGCACCGAGAACAGGTCCGCGTCGGTGCCGACCAGCACGCCGCGCGGGCTGCTCACGAGCCGGCCGTCCACCAGCGGCACCGGCAGGCTGCCCAGCTCCTCGCGCGCGGTCGAGTCGACGTCCGCGACCGGGGTCAGCGCGTCGTACACCTGGCGCCACCACGCCGGGTCGCCGCCGACCCCGGCCAGCGCGGCGACCACTTCGGACACGCCGAGCCGCGGCACGTCCAGCGCCGCCAACGCCTTCGCGTGCGGCGGCAGCGTCAGCTCGTAGTCCAGCAGGCCGGGGACCACGTCCTCCAGCAGCTCGACCAGCTCGAACGACGCCAGGTCGAGCACCTTCGCGGTCGCCGGCGCGGCCCACTCGCCGTCGGCCAGCGGCAGCCACGGCGCGGTGCGCAACGCGGCCAGGATCCCGGCCCGCAGCCGGTCATCCACTTCGGACAGCGGGAAGCCGGGCAGCGGCACCAGCGACGTCCGCTCCACCGCGGGCAGCTTCACCACCAGGTCCGGGTACGCCTCGGCCGCCCGCTCCAGCACGAACGACGCCGCCGCGCCCGCCAGCACCCGCCGCCGCGACGGCTCCACCGGCAGCGTCGCGATCAGCCGCGCGGGCAGCGACAGCTTCTCGTCGGTCGGCGTGGGCGCGTGCAGCACGTCGCCGGACAGCGGCTCGTCCATCGGCCACGCCCAGCACACCGACCACTGCGGCCGCGACTCGACCCCGGCGACCAGCTCGGCGGGCAGCTCGCCGCCGACCCGGTGCACCAGCCACCGCTGCTCGCCGGACGGCCCGGTCAGCACCACGACCCCGTCGGCCTCGGACCGCTCCCACGCGTCGTCGCCGACCTCGACCCGGCGCAGCCCCGGCAGGGCGAGCAGCAGGTCCGGCACCTGGGCCGCGAACTCGGCCAGCAGGCCGTCCGCGGGCGCCTTCAACGGCAGCCGCACCTCGGTGTCGAAGCCGTCCGGCAGGTCCGCCTCGTCGGACGGCCACACCAGCCGCAGCACCGGCACGTCACCACCGCGGGCGGACGCCAGCGACGGCACCGCCTCCCGGGTGCGGGCGGCGGAGAACGCCACCGCCCCCGACCTCGACACCACGCGCGGCTCGTCGGTCACCGCCAGCACGGCCGCGAACCCCACGCCGAACTGCCCCACCGTGTCGGCGGCCTTCGACGACGCGCGCAACGACGCCAGCGCCGCCACCCCGGCCGCGTCCAGCGGCGCGCCGGTGTTCGCGGCCCGCAGCTCGTCGCCCACCAGGGACAGCCGCAGCACGCCGGGCTCGTCGCCCGCCGCGTCGGACGCGTTCTGCGCCAGCTCCACCGGCAGCCGGTCGCGGTACCCGCCGAGCCGCAGGTCCTCCTCGGCGTTGGCGTCCTCCCGGAACCGGGTGGGCGAGCCGCGCCACGCGGCCAGCACCGACTCGCGCAGCGCCTCGGTGCCGAACGGGTCCGCGGTCACTTCCCGCTCTCGTCGGCCGGCGCGGCGTTGGCCTCCACGTCGAGCACCGCGTCGTCGTAGACGACCTCGGCGACCGGCACCAGCGGGCCGCCCTCGACCTCCACCTCCGAGTGCGCGCCGCAGCCGTACTCCACGTGCACCACGTGCCCGTCGGCCGGCGTCAGCTCGTTCGCGCACACCCCGAAGGCGGCGCCGAGCGACCCGGCGATCCGGGTGTAGAAGCCGCAGGTCCCGCAGGTGGCGGGGGCGCTGCGGGCCATCTCGCTGCGCGGCCCGAAGTCACCGCCGTGCCAGCGCTGGGCGGCGTCCAGCACGCCCTCGCGGGACAGCACCCGCACCCGGCCGAGGCCCACCTCCCGGGCGACCTCCTCGACCGCCGGGTCGTCGGAGGCGACGTACCCCGGCGCGAGGCGCGGGTCGTCCTCCGGCGCGGGCAGCAGGTCGCCGACGCCCAGGTCGCCCGCCCGCACCCGCTCGTGCCACGGCACCCACTCGGGCGCGACCAAGGCGTCGTCGCCGGGCAGCAGCACGACCTCGCTCACCGACAGCGGCGTGCCGGGGCCCGCGAACGCGACCGTGACGGCCCAGTTCCAGCCGCGGTAGCCCGCGTGCTCGGCCTCGAACAGGTGAGTGGCCGACACCTCGTCCTCGGCGATGGTGCCCACGTGGTCGCCGACGCGTTCCGCGCCCGCCTCCTCTTGCGCGGCGGCTCGGGCGAGCCGGACTGCCGCGGGGTCGGCGAGCGCTGGATCGGGCTGCTGGGTCGGCGTGGCGGTCACGGGTGAATTGTGCCGCACGTCTTCGCAGCCCCGTGCACACGTGCCACCCTTTCGGACGTGCGGTGGCTCTCGGTGGCGGTGGTGCTCGTCCTGTCGGCGGCGTGCTCGACCCCTCCGAGCGGGTCAACGGGCACGCCGACGGGCGTGGAGGTGCTGGGCACGACGCCGCACGACCCGGGCGCGTTCACGCAGGGTTTGGAGCTGGTGGACGGCGTGCTCTACGAGGGCACGGGCCTGGCGGGGCAGTCGTCGCTGCGCCGGGTGGACCCGGCGACCGGCGAGGTGCGGCAGCGCGTCGACCTGCCCGCGCCCCTCTTCGGCGAGGGCATCACCGTGGTCGGCGACCGGATCTGGCAGCTCACCTGGCGTGACGGCGTGGCCATCGAGCGGGACCGCGACACGCTGGCGGAAGTGAGGCGGGTCACCTACCGGGGCGAGGGCTGGGGCCTGTGCCACGACGGCGACCGGCTGGTGATGAGCGACGGCAGCGACGAGCTGGCGTTCCGCGACCCCGGCTCGTTCGCCGAGACCGGGCGGGTCGCCGTCCGCCGCGACGGCGAGCCCGTCGAGCGCCTGAACGAGCTGGAGTGCGTGGCCGGGCAGGTCTGGGCGAACGTGTGGCAGACCGACGAGGTGGTGCGCATCGACCCGGCGACGGGCCGGGTCACCGCCACCGTGGACCTGAGCGGCCTGCGGCCCGCCGACGTGCCCGCCACCGACGTGCTCAACGGCATCGCGGCCGTGCCGGGCACCGACGAGTTCCTCGTCACCGGCAAGAACTGGCCGACGATCTTCCGGGTCCGCTTCACGACCGGGTGACCTACGGTCGGGCACGTGGACATCGACCTCGCCAACATCGCCCGCGCCGCCGAGACCGTCGACCCCGTCTTCCGCGGCACCCCGCAGTACGTGGACGAGCAGCTGTGCGCCGAGCTGGGCCGCCGGGTGCTGGTCAAGGTCGAGACCGTCAACCCGCTGCGCAGCTTCAAGGGCCGCGGCGCGGACTTCCTGGGCGCGAGCCTGCCGCCCGGACGCCCGGTGGTGTGCGCGTCGGCGGGCAACTTCGGCCAGGCCGTCGCCTACGTGGGCCGCCGCCGCGGCTTCCCGGTCGAGGTGTTCGTCTCGCGGTCCGCCGTGCGCGACAAGGTGCGCCGGATGAAGGCCCTCGGCGCGTCCGTGGTGGAGGTGCCGGGCGACTTCACCGCCGCCAAGGACGCCGCCCGCGAGCACGCCCAGCGCGTCGGCGCGGTGTTCGTGGAGGACGGCCGGGACGTCGCCGTCGCGGAGGGGGCGGGGAGCATCGCGGTCGAACTGCTGCGCGCCGGCGTGCGGATCGACACGGCCGTGGTGCCGGTCGGCGACGGCGCGTTGATCACCGGCATGGCCCGGTGGCTGAAGGAGCACTCGCCCGACACCCGCGTGGTCGGGGTGTGCGCCGAGGGCGCGCCCGCCGTGGCCCGCGCCTGGGCCGGCCGTCCGGTCGCCGACACGCCCGTGGACACGATCGCCGACGGGATCGCCGTCCGGGTGCCGGTGCCCGCCGCGATCCCCCGGCTGCGGGCGCTCGTGGACGACATGGTCCTGGTGCCCGACGACGCCATCCGGGACGCGATGTCGCTGGCCCGGACCGCGCTCGGGCTCGTGCTCGAACCGGCGGGCGCGATCGGCCTGGCCGCGATCGCCGCGGCCGACGTGCCGGGCGAGACCATCGCCACCGTGCTCACCGGGGGCAATGTGTGAGACAGCCCGCACCGGGTGAGGCAGGATTGGAGGCGTGACACCCCCTCGGCCGGAAGACCAGTCGCGGCGGTACCCGTGGGAGGACGACGAGTACAAGCCGCGCACCCGGCCGTACCCGACACCGGGACCCCCGCCGCCGCCCCGGGCGTCCGCCGGCTTCGCGCCGCCGCCCGACGACCAGCCGACCGCGCCGGCGCCGCCGAAGAAGCTGACCGTCACCCGCGTCGCGTGGTTCCGCACCCGGCAGCTCAGCGGCCAGGCGCTGGCCGCGTTCCGCAAGGCCGCGCACGCCGACGGGGCCAAGCAGTCCGGGCTGTCGTCGCTGACCTACGCGGTGATGCTGAACTACGCGGCCGACGCGGCGATGGCCGTCGCCCTGGCCAACACCCTGTTCTTCTCCGCCGCCGCCGGCGAGAGCCGCGGCAAGGTGGCGCTCTACCTGCTGATCACGGTCGCGCCGTTCGCGCTGGTCGCGCCCGTCATCGGCCCGGCCCTGGACCGGATCCAGCACGGCAGGCGGGCGACCCTGGCGGCGTCCTGCGTCGTCCGGGTGCTGCTGTCGGTCGTGATGGCGCTGAACTTCGACAACTGGGGCCTGTACCCGGCGGCGCTGGGCAGCATGGTGCTGTCCAAGTCGTTCATGGTGCTCAAGGCCGCCATCACACCCCGCGTGTTGCCGCGCGAGATCACGCTGTCCAAGACCAACGCCCGGATGACCGTGTTCGGCCTGGCGGCCGGCGGTGTGTTCGGCGCGGTCGCGGCCGGTTTCGCCAACCTCTTCGGCTCACCGGGCGCGCTGTGGTTCACCGCCGTGCTGTGCCTGGCCAACGCCTACTACTGCCTGCGCATCCCGTCGTGGGTCGAGGTGACCGAGGGCGAGGTGCCCGCGTCGCTGCGCGCCCGGCCGCAGAAGCCGAAGCGCCAGGCCCTCGGCCGGACCGTCGTGGTCGCGCTGTGGGGCAACGGCTCCATCCGCATGCTGACCGGGTTCCTGATGCTGTTCGCCGCGTTCGTGGTGCGCGCCCAGACCGAGGGCGAGGCGTTCCTGCAGTTGCTGCTGCTCGGCGTCATCGCGGCGGCGGCCGGCATCGGCAGCTTCCTCGGCAACGCCGTGGGCGCGCGCATGCAGTTCGGCTCACCCGACCAGGTGGTCATCGGCTGCCTGGCGGCGGCGCTGGCGACCGTCGTCGTGGCCGCCGTCCTCCCGGGCCTGGCCACGGCCGCGATCGTGGGCCTGGTCGGCGCGACCGCGAGTTCGCTGGCCAAGGTGTCGCTGGACGCGGTGATCCAGAACGACGTGCCGGACGAGTCGCGCGCGTCCGCGTTCGGCCGGTCGGAGACGATCCTCCAGCTGGGCTGGGTGTTCGGCGGCGCGCTGGGCGTGCTGCTGCCGACGGAGTACTGGATCGGCTTCACCGTGCTGGCCGCGCTGCTCGCGATCGGCCTGGCGCAGACCGTCCAGACCAGGCGCGGCACCACCCTGATCCCGGGCCTGGGCGGCGACCGCCCCCTCCGGGCCGCGCCCGTCGTGCCGAGGGCGGGCACGTAGGCTCGACTGCCGTGCGCCGAGTCCTCATCCCCCTCGCACTGCTGGTCCTGGCCGGTTGCGCGGCCCCGACCGACCCCGAGGTCACGTTCTACGCCGACGGCAGGACGATCACCGTCCGGCCGTCCCAGTACTGCGACCTGCAGTCGGAGAACTGCGAGGTGGACGCGGACGCGGTCGGCGTGCTGCGCGTGCGCCCGGGCAAGCCGGTGCAGATCTCCGTGCCGGGCGACCTGGCCGAGAGCGCGTGGTCGGTCAAGTTCACCTACCGCAACGCCAAGGGCGAACCCCAGGAGCCACTGCGGAGCAAGCTCTTCACGGAACGCGACCCGCGCCACGCCTACACCCTCGTGCTGCCGAACCCCGACGACCAACTGGAGAGCGTCGAGGTCCAGCAATACGGCGCCCGCATCGAAGCCGGAACCGCCGGCGCATTCGACTTCGTCGCCAGGGGCACCTGGGTCGTCTCCATCGACGACCGCCACAACTAACCCCAGTCACCCCACCACAACCCGCCAGCCACCCACCCACCCACAACGAACCCACGCACCCACAACGGACCCGCAGCCACCCCACCGAGGCTCGATTTGACATGGGTTCGGGTGCCTTAGGCTGGACGAAGCTGGCAGGCCCGGCGGGACGCTTTACCCCGCTGGGCCTGCCGGCTTTGGCCTGCCCCGGGTACCCGTAAGGGCCCCATGTCAAATCGAGCCGGACCGCACCACCAAGCCACCTGAGCGTTGAACTCACGGTCCTCGAACGTAGGACTCACGCGCCCCGAACGTAGGACTCACGCGCCCTCAACGTAGGACTCACGGGTCCCCAACGTTCGACACACGGGCCCTGAACGTTCGACACACGCGTTCCGGACGTAGGACACGCGTGACGCGAACGTAGGACACGCGCGGGTTTACGGGTCCAGCTCCCGCGCCACCGCCCGCACCACCTCGGCGATCAGCTTCGTGTTCTTGCGGTCCGGGTACCGCCCCCGCCGCAGCTCGGGCTGCACCTTCAGCTCCAACAGCTTGATCATGTCCTCGATCAGGCCGTGCAGCTCCTCCGCGGGCCGCCGCCGGGCCTCCGCCACCGAGGGCGCGGGGTCGATCAGCCGGACCGACAGCGCCTGCGGCCCGCGCCTGCCCTCGGCCATGCCGAACTCGATCCGCTGACCGGCCTTCAAGCCCTCGACACCCGGAGGCAGCGCGGATTTCCGCACGTAGACGTCTTCGCCGCCGTCCTGGGTGACGAAGCCGAAGCCCTTCTCCGAGTCGTACCACTTGACCTTGCCGGTCGGCACCGTTCCCACCATTCCTTCAAGCGATCACACGACGAACGCGCCCCGGGCGTGCCCGAGGCGCGTCCCACCAGATTAGCCAGAACACCGCCGGCGGGGCACCTCCGATCGCGCGACTACCCTTCACCCCATGTCGACCCCGAAGCTGATGCCCCTGGCAGTGGCGTTGTTCGCGCTCGGCGTGGTGGCCATCGTGGCGATGTTCGTCGCGGGCGAACGCGGTCTACCCGCCTGGGTGTTCGCCGCGGGCTGGCTGCTCGCGCCCGCCGGCCTCGCCCTGGGCGTGGTCGGCGTCGTCAGGGGCGCGCGGCCCCGGCGGTGAGCCGGTCGGCGTTCGCCCGCAACCAGTCGGGGAACCCCGTCAGGTCCGGCAGCACCACGTCCGCGCCTTCCGCCGTCAGCTCTTCGGCGTCGCACGGGCCGCTCGTCACACCCACGGACACCGCGCCGGCCGCCTTCGCGCCGCGCACGTCGCCCACGTGGTCGCCGACGTACACCGCCGCGCCGTGCGCCTTCAACGCCTCCGCCTTGCCCGTCGACCACAGCTCGCCGAACAGGTGATCGACCTCCCAGTCGAACGCGGCCAGGTGCAACGCCGCGTTGGCCCGGTACTTGCCCGTCACCACGATGGTCGTCCCGCCCAGCTCACGCACCACCGCAAGCGCTTGCGCCGCGCCCGGCAGGGCGACCGTGGCCGGGATGACGACCTCCGGGTACAGGGCGCGGAACCGGGCGACGAGGTCCGGGATCTCCGCCTCGGGCACGCCGAAGTCGCGGTAGATCATGTCCAGCGGCGGGCCGAGGTTCGCCGCGAAGCGCGCGCCGTCGAGGGGGTAGCCGCTCTCCGCCCCCACCGCGTCCATCACGGCCGCCATGCCCGGTCGCGGGTCGATCAACGTCATGTCCAGGTCGAATCCCACGGTCAACGGCACGCTACGAACCCTAGGCGCTGTGCCAAGCTTTGCGCCGTGACGGAACTCACCCGGGACCTGCTCGACGCGGCGGCGGAGCTGATCGCGACCCACGGTTCACGGGGCCTGCGCATGGCGGAGGTCGCCGGCCGGGTGGGCGTGAGCCGGCAGACCGTCTACAACGAGTTCGGCAACAAGGAACGGCTGGTGCAGGCCGTGGCGCTGCACAAGACGGCCGAGTTCGTGGACGGCGTCCGCGAGCGCCTGCTGGGCACGCCCGACCCGCTGGACGGGCTGCGGCGCGGCATCGCGTTCGCGTTCGACCTGGCCGCCCGCGACCCGCTGGCCAAGTCGGTCCTCGACGGCGCGAACGCCGAGGACATGCTGCCGCTGCTGACCACCCGCGGCAAACCGGTGCTCAGCCTGGCCACGGCGGTGTTCGCCCAGCACGTCCGCCGGCACTGGCCCGGGCTGCCGGAGGCCCGCGTGCACCTGATCGCGGAGACGATCGTGCGGGTGGCGTTGAGCCACCTGCTGACCCCGGGCAACCGCCGGGTCGAGGCGGTGGTGCAGGTGACGGAGGCGTTACTCCACCACTGCACCACCCCCGCGACGCAGCCACCGCCCCCGGCGCGGCCCGTCAGCCGGCCGTGACGTCCTCGTAGGTCAACCCGATCCGCTCCCCCGCCCGCGTCAGCGTCCGCAGGATCGCCAACGACTCGTCGGGCCGCATGGACGGGCTCTCCGTCTCCCCCGCCCGGACCCGGTTCACCACCTCGCGCAGCTGGGGCACGTACCCGGCCCCCTCCTGCTCGTGCCGGTGCTCGACCCCGTTCACCACGATCCGGCTCGGGTTGAACACCGCCTCGGGCACCTCGACCAGCCCCCGCGTGCCGTACACGACCGCACCCGACTTCAACGGGCTGACCAGCGACGACCCCAGCAGCGCGTGCGCGCCGCCCGGGTAGCCCAGCAGCATCCCGATCTCCGCGTCCACGCCGTCGACCAGCCGGCCGTGCGCCTGCACCGTCTCCGGCTCGCCCAGCAGCAGGTGCACGAACGACACCGGGTAGATGCCGAGGTCGAACAGCGACCCGCCGCCCAGCGCCTTGTTCCACAGCCGGTGCGCCGGGTCGTGCTCCAGGGTGAAGCCGAAGTCCGCCCGCACGGACCGGACCTCGCCGATCTCCCCCGCCGCGATCAGCTCCGTCATCCGCACCACGAGCGGGTTGAAGCGGGTCCAGATCGCCTCCATGAAGAAGAGGCCGCGCTCGCGCGCGAGGTCCACCACCTCTTGCAACTGCGCCAACGTCAGCGTGGCGGGCTTCTCGCACAGCACGTGCTTGCCCGCCGCCAACGCCGCGAGGGCGACCGCGTGGTGCTGGACGTGCGGCGTGGCGACGTAGACGACGTCCACGTCCGGGTCGGCCAGCAGGTCGGCGTAGTCGCCGTACGCGCGCGGGATGCCGTGCTTGGCCGCGAAGGACTCGGCCTTGGGCAGCGCGCGCGACGACACCGCGAGCACCTCGACGTCGGGCAGCAGGCGGAGGTCGCCGGTCACGACGTCGGCGATGCCGCCCGTCGCCACGACACCCCAGCGGAGTTTGTTCGACACGGGACGGGAGCTTAATCGGGCAAGATGGACCCGTGAGGCTCATCCTGAACCTGATCTGGCTGGTCCTGAGCGGCTTCTGGCTGGCCGTCGGGTACGCGGTCGCCGGCGTGATCTGCTGCGTGCTGATCATCACCATCCCGTGGGGGCTGGCGTCGTTCCGCATCGCGAACTACGCGCTGTGGCCGTTCGGGCGCACGGTCGTGGACCGGCCCGACGCGGGTGCGCCGTCGCTGCTGGGCAACATCGTGTGGATCGTCGTCGCGGGCATCTGGCTGGCCATCGGCCACGTGGTCACCGGCGTGCTGCTGTGCGTGACGATCATCGGCATCCCGCTGGGCGTGGCGAACTTCAAGCTGGTGCCGGTCTCGCTGATGCCGCTGGGCAAGGAGATCGTGCCCGCCCCGTGACGCGGGTGACCTAGTCGGGCCCGCCGTCGAGCCGGACGACCAGGCACGGCCCACCGCTGTAGAGGCCCGCGTCCACGGCCAGCACCCGGCCATCGGCGTACCGCAGCGGGCCGTCGACCTGCTCCGGCGGCACGCCGAGCTGGTCGGCGATGACGCTGTGCCCGTGCACGACCTCCCGGCCGCCGAGCACGTCGAGCAGCTCGTCCGCCACCGCCGCGCCGTCCGGGCCGCGGAACGCGTACCGGGTGGTCATCTTCCGCCAGCACTCCCACCACTGGTCCAGGTCGTCGCCCCGGAGGACCTCCCGGACGGCCTCGTTGACCTCGTCGATCGTGTCGCCCCACTCCAGGTAGGCGAGGGTGTCGGAGTGCATCAGCAGGTGGCCGTCGACCTCCACGAGCACCCGGCGGGTGGTGAGCCACTCGATGTGGACGTCGGTGAGCCGGTCCTGGTCGCTGCGCAGGCCGCCGTTGAGCAGCCAGCTGCGGGCGAAGCTGCGGGGCGTGGGCGCGCCGGGGACGTTGCGGTCGCCGAACCGGTGCATGCCCAGCAGCAGCACCTCGTGGTTGCCGATGAGGGCGTCGACCCGGCCGTCGCTCTGGTCGGCCAGGCGCATCACGAACTCGATGACCCCGATCCCGTCGGGGCCGCGGTCGACGAAGTCGCCGAGGAACCACAGCTCCGCGTCGCCGCCGCACCAGTCACCGTCGGCATCGACCAGGCCCGCGGCGTGCAGGGCGCGGGTCAGCTCGGCGAGGTGCCCATGCACGTCGCCGACCACGAAGAGCGGTCTGTCCACACCTGCGACCATAAGCGACGCGGGGACGCCGCGCGCACAAGTCGATCAGCGCCCGGCCGGGACGCTTCGGCCGCTCCTCCCCCGCGGGGGTGAGGAACCGGCGTCCGACCGGGCCGCGGGAGCCCGCCCGCGCCCCGGCGACCACGGCCCGGGGCGCTCACCCACCGACGCGGCCGACCGCAGTCGAGCGAAGCCCCACCGACGCGGCCGTCACGTCCCGGCCCCGCTCACCGACGCGGTCGGGGATCGCGGGCTCAGGCCGGGTCGCCCTGCTCGTCCGGGAACGGGTTCGCCGAGTGCCCCACCAGGTCCGCGATCGACTTCACCACCCGCGTCGGCCGGTACGGGTACAGCTCCGCGGTGGTCTCCGCCGAGATCCCGGTGAGCACCAGGATCGTGCGCAACCCCGCCTCCAGCCCGGACCGCACGTCGGTGTCCATCCGGTCGCCGATCATCAGCGTCTGCTCCGAGTGCGCGCCCAGCGCCCGCAACGCCGACCGCATCATCAGCGGGTTCGGCTTGCCCACGTAATAAGGGGCGCGCCCGGTCGCGCGCTCGATCAGCGCCGCGATCGACCCGGTGGCGGGCAGCGACCCCTCGCGCGACGGCCCGGTGGCGTCCGGGTTGGTCGCGATGAACCGCGCGCCCTCCTCCACCAGCCGGATCGCCTTGGTGATCGCGGTGAAGCTGTAGGTGCGCGTCTCGCCCAGCACCACGTAGTCCGGGTCGCGGTCGGTCAGCACGTACCCGATCTCGTGCAGCGCCGTGGTCAGGCCGGCCTCGCCGATCACGAACGCCGACCCGCCCGGCCGCTGCGAGTCCAGGAACTTGGCGGTGGCCAGCGCGGACGTCCAGATCGCCGCCTCCGGCACCTCCAGCCCCGTGCGGGACAGCCGGGCGCGCAGGTCGCGCTGGGTGTAGATCGAGTTGTTCGTGAGCACCATGAACGGGATGTCGTTCGCGGTCAGCTCGGCGACGAACTCGCTCGACCCCGGGATCGGGTGCTCCTCGTGCACGAGCACGCCGTCCATGTCCATCAGGTAGTTCCACTGAGCGGCCATGGCGGACATGCTGCCGGCTCAGGCGTCGACCACGCGCCGGCGGAACGTCTCGATGAGCGCCACGTTGTACCGCTCCAGCACGTCCCGCTCCTCGGGGGTGAAGCGCGCCAGCACCTCGCGCAGCGTCTCCCGCGCCCCGGCGACCAGGCCGGCGAAGTCGCCCTCGTCGGCCGCGGTCACCTCGACCAGCACCTTCCGCCGGTCGTGCGGGTCGCGCACCCGCCGCACGTAGCCCGCCCGCTCCAGTCGGTCGATCACGCCCGTCACGGCCCCGGTGGACAGCCCGGACAGCTCGGCGATCCGACCGGCGGTGATCGGCCCGCCGGAGCGCAGCGCGAGGTCGAGGCACTTCTCGTCGGTCGCCGACAGGCCCATCCGCTCGGCCACCCGGCTGTGGAACAGGACGGTGAGCGCGCTGCTCTCCCGCGCGTAGGCGCTGAACCGCTCCAGCACGTCGGCGGGCACCTCGTGCTCACTGGTCATGGCAGGCAATTTAGCGTTCCGACGACCGGTATCGGCATCCTCGTCCGACTCGCCGCCCGCCGGCATCCCCCGTTCACCCCAGCACCCGCGCGTGTCCGCCGATTACCCTGGTTGGGGTGACAGCTGTCGAGTTGGGGCTACCCGTCGTGCGCGGCAACCCGGACACCTCCGAACGGCCGGGCTCGCCGCTGCTGGTCGACCGGTTCGGCCGGGTCGCGACCGACCTGCGCGTGTCGTTGACCGATCGCTGCAACCTCCGCTGCACCTACTGCATGCCCGCCGAGGGCCTGGCGTGGCTGCCGAAGCCGGAGCTGCTGTCCGACGCCGAGCTGGTCCGGCTGATCGGCATCGCGGTGACCCGCCTCGGCGTGACCGACGTCCGGTTCACCGGCGGCGAGCCGCTGCTGCGGCCCGGCCTCGACGACGTGATCGCGGCGACGACGGCGCTCGACCCGCGGCCACGCGTCTCGATGACCACGAACGGGTTGACCTTGGCCCGCCGCGCGACCGGGTTGGCCGCCGCGGGCCTCGACCGGGTGAACGTCTCGCTGGACACCCTCCGCCCGGAGCGGTTCCTCGCGCTCACCCGGCGGGACCGGCTGTCGGACGTGTTCGCGGGCCTGGCCGCCGCCCGGGAGGCCGGGTTGGCGCCGGTCAAGGTGAACACCGTGCTGATGCGCGGAGTGAACGACGACGAGGCCGTGCCGCTGCTGCGGTACTGCCTGGACCAGGGCTACGAGCTGCGGTTCATCGAGCAGATGCCGCTGGACCCGCAGCACGGCTGGGACCGCGCCGACATGGTGACCGCCGAGGAGGTCCTGGCCGCCCTGCGCACCGGGTTCGCCCTGACGCCCGAGCCCGGCGAGCGGGGCGCCGCGCCGGCCGAGCGGTGGCTCGTGGACGGCGGCCCGGCCGTGGTGGGCGTCATCGCGTCGGTGACGCGGCCGTTCTGCGCGGCCTGCGACCGGACCCGGCTCACCGCGGACGGCCAGGTGCGGAACTGCCTGTTCAGCCGGTCGGAGACGGACCTGAGGGCGTTGCTGCGCGGCGGCGCGTCGGACGAGGAGATCGCGGACGCCTGGCGCGGCAACGCGTGGGCCAAGGCCGCGGGGCACGGCATCGACTCGGCCGGGTTCAGCCAGCCCGACCGACCCATGAGCGCGATCGGGGGCTGAGGGTGCGGCTGACGGTGCGGTACTTCGCGGGCGCGCGGGCGGCCGTGGGCGTCCCGGACGAGAGCTTCGACCTGCCCGCGGGCGCGACTACCGTGGGTGCGGCGATCGACGCGGTGCGTGCCCGGCACGGCGAGCGGGTGGCCCGCGTGCTGCCCGCGTGCAGCTTCCTGCTGGACGGTGTGGCGGTCCGCGACCACGACACGCCAGTGTGGTCCGGAGCACAACTGGACGTGTTGCCACCCTTCGCCGGGGGCTGATTCATCGCCACTCTTGCGGATTAACACGTGAGCTAGACCTCACTCCGCGTGATTGATCTCGGTGAATCTCGGAACGGAAACGGACCGATAACGGTGCTCTGAGCAGGCTAAACGGGGCAGTCGAGTAGTCACCCGCCCGCGTTACAGTGACGTGCGTCACGTGCTCGATCATTTGGCGCGAGGCTCCCGGTTACGTACCGTCGCTCTTCGGTTGGCCCCGACCGACCAAGAGCAAGACCGGGACGCCTCGCACCGAACCTGTCCACCGGCGCCCCGGAACACCCCCCGAGCGAAAGACAACCGCTGGACAGGACAAGCCGAACGGCGCACCGGGCCCGAACCCGAGCCGATCGAGCAGGTGCGGGCGGCAGAGAGGGAAATGGCTTCTTACCGAGGCAAGCACCGTCCGACCACCGGTTCCCCCGCCCGGAGCATCGCGAAGGTCGCCGTCGCCGGCGTCATCGTGGGCGCTCCGCTGGCCATGGCCGCCGGCACCGCCGGCGCGCAGGGCAGCGGCGTGAACTGGGACGCGGTCGCCGCGTGTGAGAGTGGCGGCAACTGGAGCATCAACACCGGCAACGGCTACTACGGCGGTCTGCAGTTCCTGCCGTCCACGTGGCAGGCCAACGGCGGCTCCGGCATGCCCCACCAGGCTTCCCGCGAGGAGCAGATCCGCGTCGCGGAGAACGTCCTGCAGTCGCAGGGCATCGGCGCGTGGCCCGTGTGCGGGCCGAAGGGCCTCGGCGGCGCCCCCGCGCCCGCCCGGACCGCCCCGGCCCCGGCGCAGCCGCGCCAGGCCGCCCCGGCCCCGGCCCCGGCCCCGGTCCAGCAGGCCGCGCCGGTCCAGGAAGCGCCCGCCCCGGTGACCGTGGCGCTGCCGTCGTCCAACCCGAACGGCGACTACGAGATCAAGGCGGGCGACAGCCTGTCGAAGATCGCGGACGAGCTGAAGGTCGAGGGCGGCTGGGCCAAGCTGCACGAGCTGAACAAGGAGTTCATCCCGAACCCCGACCTGATCCTGCCGGGTCACAAGATCGCGACCAAGTGACTCGTGGCCGGCGCGAGCCGGTGCACGGCGGCGGAAAGGCCCTCGGACCACCCCCCTCGGTGGTCCGGGGGCCTGATCCCGTTCCCGGGCCCGGCCGCCGGCCGAGGACGTGACCGCTCGGCGGGACCGGCCTCGAACCGCGAACCCACGCGGGCGGCACACCGCCCGCCCCTCGGCTCCCGCCATCGGGAGCGGCCCGTCGGCCCGACCCGCTCCCGCGGAGCGGTCCGTCGGCCCGAACCCGCTCCCGGGAACCGGCCCATCGGCCCGAACCCCTCCCCGGGGACTGGTCCGTCACCCCGAACCCCTGCCGGAGACTGGTCCGTCGTCCCGGACCCCTGCCGGGGACCGGTCGGTCGACCCGAGCCCGCGGCCAAGTTCAGGGCATGTTGACCCACTCGTCGGTGCCGTCGGTGAAGACCTGCCGCTTCCACACCGGCAGCCGGCGCTTCACCTCGTCGACGAGTTCCGAGCACACCGCGAACGCCTCGCCCCGGTGATCGGCCGACACGGCGCACGCCAGCGCCACGTCCCCGATCGCGAGCGCGCCCACCCGGTGCGACACGGCGACGGCCCGCACGCCGGCGAACCGGCCCACCACGTCCGCCACCACCTCGGCCACCACCGCGCCGGCCGTCGGGTGCCCGACGTACTCCAGCTCGCGCACCGAACGCCCGTGGTCGTGGTCGCGCACCACGCCGGCGAACGTCACCACCGCGCCCGCCGCCGCGTGCTCCACCAGCTTGGCGTGCTCGTCCACCGACAGCGGCTGCTCGCTGACGGTCGCGCGCAGGACCTCGGTCATGCGTGGTCACCTCCGGCCACCTGGTCGACGGCGTGCTCGAGCAGGGTCCCGAGCACCTCCAGCCCGTCGCGCACCCCGCCGGTCGAGCCGGGCAGGTTCACCACGAGCGTGCGGCCCGCGACACCCGCCACCCCCCGCGACAGCACGGACGTGGGCACGCGTGGCCAGCCTGACATGCGGATGGCGTCGGCCACACCCGGCACCTCGAAGTCCAGCACGGACCGGGTCGCCTCCGGGGTGCGGTCGGTGGGGCTGATGCCCGTGCCGCCGGTCGTGACGACCACCGCGACCCCGTCCGCCACGGCCGCGCGCAGCGCCTCGGCCACCGGCTCGCCGTCGGGCACCACGACCGGGTCGGGCACGTCGTAGGACCGCTCGCGCAGCCACGCCGCGATGATCGGCCCGCCGCGGTCGGCGTACACCCCGGCCGCGGCCCGGTTCGACGCCGTGATCACCCGTGCGGTCCTGGCGGTCACGGGCGCTCCCACAGGCCGCTCTTGCCGCCTTCCTTGCGCTCCACCCGCACCGCGTCCAGCGACGCCGCCGGGTCGACCGCCTTCACCATGTCGTGCAGCGTCAGGCCGGCCACGGACACCGCCGTCAGCGCCTCCATCTCGACGCCGGTGCGGTCGGTGGTGCGGACGGTCGCGGTGATGCGCACCTCGCCCTCGCCCAGCGCCAGGTCCACCTTCACCCCGGACAGCGCGATCGGGTGGCACAGCGGCACCAGCTCCCACGTCCGCTTGGCCGCCATGATCCCGGCGATGCGGGCCGTGGCGAGCGCGTCGCCCTTGGGCAGCCCGTCGCTGCCCAGCAGCGCCACCACCTCGTCGGTCGTGCGCAGCACGCCGGACGCCACCGCCGTGCGCGTGGTCGGCTCCTTCTCGGACACGTCGACCATGCGCGCCGCGCCGGCGGCGTCCAGGTGGGTGAACTCGTTGCCCATGCCGTGATTATCGCCGCCGCGCGGGAACGGCGGCGGCCAGGCGGCGACTACGCGGCGACCACGCGGTGACTAGGCGGTGGCGGACTCCGTGGCGGCCTTCCGCACGGCTTCCGCGACCGCGGGCGCGACGGAGGCGTCGAAGACGCTCGGCACGATGAACGACGCGTTGAGCCGCTCGCCGTCGACCACGTCCGCGATCGCGTTGGCGGCGGCGATCAGCATCGAGTCGGTGATCGTGCGGGCGTGCGCGTCGAGCAGGCCCCGGAACACGCCGGGGAACGCCAGCACGTTGTTGATCTGGTTGGGGAAGTCGCTGCGCCCGGTGGCCACGACGGCGGCGTGCTTCTGCGCCTCCATCGGGTCGATCTCCGGGTCCGGGTTGGCCAGGGCGAACACGATCGCGTCGGAGTTCATCGTGGCGACCTGCTCCGCGCCGAACAGGTTCGGCGCGGACACGCCGATGAACACGTCCGCCCCGACCAGCGCGTCGTGCAGCCGACCGCTGACGTTGTCCTTGTTGGTCGCCGCCGCGATGGACTTCAGGTTGTCGTCCAGGCCCGGCCGGTCGCGGTGCACGATGCCGTCCACGTCGACCGCGACCACGTCGCCGGGCTGCTGCTTGAGCAGCAGCCGGATGATCGCGCTGCCCGCCGCGCCCACGCCGCACACCACGACCTTGCAGTCGGAGATCTTCTTGTTGACCACGCGCAGCGCGTTGCGCAGCGCGCCGACGACCACGATCGCGGTGCCGTGCTGGTCGTCGTGGAAGACCGGGATGTCCAGCTTCTCCCGCAGCCGCGCCTCGATCTCGAAGCAGCGGGGCGCGGCGATGTCCTCCAGGTTGATGCCGCCGTAGACGGGGGCGATCAGCTCGACCGCGCGGATGATCTCCTCGGTGTCCTGGGTGTCCAGGCACACCGGCCAGGCGTCCACGCCGGCGAACTTCTTGAACAGCGCGGCCTTGCCCTCCATCACCGGCAGCGCGGCGGCGGGGCCGATGTTGCCCAGGCCGAGCACGGCGGAGCCGTCGGTGACCACGGCGACCGTGTTGCGCTTGATGGTGAGGCGGCGCGCGTCGTCCGGGTTCTCCGCGATGGCGGTGCAGACCCGGGCGACGCCGGGGGTGTAGGCGCGGGAGAGGTCGTCGCGGTTGCGCAGCGGCACCTTGGACGAGATCTCGATCTTGCCGCCGAGGTGGACCAGGAACGTCCGGTCGGACACCTTGCGCACCACGATCCCGGGCAGCAGGCCCAGGGTGTCGGTGATGTCCTTGGCGTGGTTCGCCGACAGCGCGTTGCACGTGAGGTCGATGATCACCCGGTCGGTGTGCGACTCGACCACGTCGAACGCGGTGATCACCCCGCCGGCCCGGCCGACGGCCGACGTCAGGTCGCCGGCGGCCGACGCCGACGGCGGGGCCTCCAACCGGACGGTGATCGAGTACCCAGGGCCGGGGACCGGCATCGAACCTCCCAGAACGGCACAGCTCAAGAGGCGTCGAGCGTAGTCCGCGCGAAAATACGGAACGCGCGCGGCTCGGCAGCCGCGCGCGTTCGCGCCTAGCGGTTGATCTCGGTCACAGGGTGGCGGTAGCCCAGCTCTTCGGCGGGCAGCGGGAAGGTGACCTTGCCGAACGGGGACAGCGCGCCCTGCACGTCGCTGGCCAGCTCGGAGACCGCGTACTTGCCGTCGGCCGGCGGCTCCGGCCAGTGCGGGTCGATGCGCTCGGGGCGGGCCTTGGCCACGGTTCCTCCTCGGTGGTGCCTTCGTCGGGACCAGTGTGCCTCATCCGCGCAGGTGGCGGTCCGGGTGCCCGGTGCGACGAGGGCCGCGCCACGATCCGGTTCCCGCACCGCCCCCGCGACGCGCGGGCCGCCGGTCGCACCAACCCGGTCCCGCATTTTCGCGGTCCGGTCGGGCGAATTCCGCTTTCGGCACGCGGCAGTGCGCCGTAAGGCGCAGCAATCACCACCGATCGGCATCGCCGCCGGCAGCGAAAGGATTCTTGCCCCTGCCCGATCACCGCAGGTACGCTGCGAGAAGCCGCGAAATATGCCCGCCGCTGTTGCACCCCGCCGCCGACATCACCCGGCGAAACGGAAGGGCACCATCGTGAAATACCGCTTGATCGCCATTCGCGTGGCGACCTCGTGCGCGGCGCTGTGCGCCTTCGCGCTCCTCGCGGTCGGCATCGCCTCCACCACACCACCCGCCACCGCGTCCGCCGCCGACGCCCTCGTCTCCGGCACCCTCCTGCCCACCACACCTCTCCCCACGTCCACGACCTCCCCGGCGCCGGACAAGGCACACCTGTTCAACCCCAACTCGGGGCTGTGCCTCAACGTGGCCAACGGCAGCATCGACCCCGGCGCCAGGACCGAGATTTACAACTGCCTCGACAATCCGGTCGAGGACTGGGTGTTGAACGACCAGGGGCAGCTCTACAACCCGAATTCCGGTTTGTGCCTCAACACGGTGAACTACGACGTCAAGCCGAGCACCCGCACCGAGATCTGGGCGTGCAACGCGAAGGTCGCGCTCTGGTCGTTCAACGGGAAGAACCTGGTGCACAAGCAGTCCGGCCTGTGCCTCAACACGGTGAACTACGACATCAAGCCGGGCACACCCACCGAGATCTACTTCTGCAACGGCAACCCCGCCGAGTCCTGGAGCTGGTGGCGGTTGTGAGGCGCGGCCGGGGGTCGGCGCGCGGCAGGCCGCCGACGACCCCCGGCGGCGAGCGGATACCGTGGTGAGGATGGCCGGCACGACCCTCGCCGAGTGGCTGCGGGCGCAGGACGACACCGCGCTCGTGGCGCTGCTGCGCGCCCGGCCGGACCTGGCCACCCCGCCGCCCGCCGACACCACCGTGCTGGCCACCCGCATCGGGTCGCGCGCGTCCGTGGCGCGGGCCTGCGAGGACCTCGACACGCTGACGTTGACGGTGCTGGAAGCGCTGCTCGTGCTGGACGCCGACCTCGCGCCGGTGCCCCGGTCCGCGGTGCAGGAGCTGTTCGGCCCGACCGACATCGGCCCGGCGCTCGACGCGCTGCGCCTGCGCGCGCTGCTGTGGGGCGGCGACCACGCGCTGTCCACCCCGCCCGCGACCCGCGACGCGGTCAACCCGTTCCCCTGCGGGCTGGGCCGCTCGGTGCCGCGCCTGGCCGACGCCGATTTGTCCGAAGTGGACCCCGACGAGCACCGCGTGCTCCAGACCCTCGCCGCGGGGCCGCCGATCGGGCAGACCAAGGACGCCGCGCACGTCGTCTCGCTCGCCAACGCCCGGACGCCCATCCAGAAGCTCCTCGCCCGCGGCCTGCTCGTCCGGCGCGACAACCAGACCGTCGAGCTGCCGCGCGAGATCGGGCTGAAGGTCCGGGGCGACCGGCCGCTGGGCGCGATCCGGACCACCGAGCCGCCGCTGACGACGTTCCGCCGCGACGTCGCCGACGTCGACCACACCGGCGGCGGCGAGGCGTTGGAGCTGTCGCGGCACGTCGAGGCGCTGCTGCGGAGCTGGTCGGAGGAGCCGCCCGCGGTGCTGCGGTCCGGCGGGGTCGGCGTGCGGGAGCTGCGCCGGCTCGCCAAGGACCTCGACGTGGACGAGCGCCGGGCCGCGCTGCTGGTCGAGCTGGTCGTCAACGCGGGCCTGGTCGCCGACACCGAGGGCCTCGAACCGGAGTGGGTGCCGACCACGCAGACCGACGCGTGGCTGGTCGCCGCGCCCGAGCACCGCTGGGCGACGCTCGCCCAGGCGTGGCTCGACCTGCCCCGGCTGCCCGGCCTGATCGGGCAGCGCGACGACCGCGACCGCCTGCTCAACCCGCTCGCACCGGAGCTGAACCGGCCGGGCGCGCCCCGGGACCGCCGGCGCATCCTCGAAGCCCTGGCCGCGTTGGCCCCGGGCACCGCCGTGACCGACCCGGACGAGCTGGCCGCCGTGCTGGCGTGGCGCGCGCCGAGGCGGGGCGGGCGGCTGCGCGACGAGCTGGTGCGCTGGACCGTGGAGGAGGGCACGCGGGTCGGCGTCCTGGCGCACAACGCGATCACGTCGCAGGGCCGCGCGCTGCTCACCGAGGGGCCGGGCCCGGCGGCGAAGCGGCTGGCCGACGCGCTGCCCGCGCCCGTGGACCACGTGCTGGTGCAGGCGGACCTGACCGTCGTCGCGCCCGGCCGGCTGGACCCGGAGCTGGCCGACGAGATCGCGCTGGTGGCCGACGTCGAGTCGGCGGGCAGCGCCACGGTGTACCGGGTGCGGGAGAGTTCCGTGCGGCGGGCGTTCGACGCGGGCCGCAGCGCGGGCGACCTGCACGAGATGTTCCGGTCGCGGTCGCGCACCCCCGTGCCGCAGTCGCTGACCTACCTGATCGACGACACGGCCCGCAAGCACGGTCGGCTGCGCGGTGGCGCGGCCGGGTCGTTCCTGCGGTGCGACGACCCCGTGCTGATCGCCGAGGTGCTGGCGCACGCGGCGGCGGAGCAGCTGGCGCTGCGCCGGATCGCGCCGACGGTGCTGGTGAGCCCGTTGCCGTTGGCGGAGGTGCTGGACGGGTTGCGGGCGGCCGGTTTCGCCCCCGCCGCCGAGGGGCCGGACGGCCACGTGCTGGACCTGCGGGCCGGCGGGCGGCGGACCGCGGCCAAGGGCCGGCGCCGGACGGCGCAGCCGGGCGCGGCGTCGGACGAGCAACTGGCCGAGCTGGTGCGGCTGGTGCGGGCGGGCGACCGCGCGGCGACGACCTCGGGCGGCGCGCGGGTGTCCGTGCCGGGGCACCTGGGCGCGGGTCCGTCGGCGACGCTGGCGTTGTTGCAGCGCGCCGCGCGGGAGGGGCGCAGCGTGCTGGTCGACTTCGTGGACGGGCACGGCACCGCGGCCCGGCGCGTGATCACGCCGCAGGCCGTGGGCGGCGGCGTGCTGGAGGGCGTGGACGTGAGCTACGGCGAGGTGCGCCGGTTCCCCCTGCACCGCATCACGTCGGCCGCCCTGGTCGAGGACGACGGAGCGTAACCACCCGTCGGGGACTGTTGATCACCTGATCGGCGACCCGGGGAGGTCCTAGCGTCGAGTCACGGCCCTCCGCCGACAGCGGAGCGCCGGGGCACCACACGCGCGCGTCGAACGGCCGGGTGAACCCCG
The DNA here is from genome assembly GCF_042752395.1 of Actinosynnema sp. NPDC059335. Lineage (NCBI taxonomy): Bacteria > Bacillati > Actinomycetota > Actinomycetes > Pseudonocardiales > Pseudonocardiaceae > Actinosynnema > Actinosynnema sp. NPDC059335. The sequence goes on from NZ_JBHYXZ010000005.1 coordinate 37,219, forward strand.
CCCGCTCGGGCACGTCGAAGGGCGGCCTCCTACGAGGAGACC
>NZ_JBHYXZ010000005.1:37270-67997 GCF_042752395.1 Actinosynnema sp. NPDC059335
CGCCGCGCGCCGCGGCGGCGCCCGGGCGCGGGGTCACCCCCGCGCGCGCGGCGAGCGGGTCGGCGGGCACCCACCCCCCCCCCCCCGCCACCCCCCGGCGGGAGCGGCCGGACACGACGCCGGATCGAGGGAGCACCGACGGATGGCACGTCCGTGGCGGGACGTCAAGGCGGACAAGGCGCGGCGCGACGAGGCGGCGGGCCGGGACGTGGAGCGGTGCCGGGCGGAAGCGCGCGCCCGGACGCGGGAGCACGTCCTCGACTTCCACCGGGCGGCGCGCCCGACCCGGCCACCGCCGGCCGGGCACGGCGGAGGGCGGCCTCCGCCGGGGAGACCGCCCTCCGTCACGACCGCCGTCGGACCGGTGCGCGCCGGTCGACCGGGAGCCCCGTCAGCCCGCGCGGACCGACATCCACTGGCGCATGGCGTGCTCCACCAGCGTGATCAGCGTCTGCTTGGTCGACTGCCGGTTGCGCGCGTCGCACGTCACGATCGGCACGGACTGGTCGATCGTCAGCGCCTCGCGCACGTCCTCGATGCGGTGGTGCAGCAGGCCGTCGAAGCAGTTGACCCCGACCACGTACGGCAGTTGCCGGTCGTCGAAGAAGTCGATCGAGGCGAACGCGTCGGCCAGCCGCCGGGTGTCCACGAGCACGATCGCGCCGATGGCGCCGCGCACCAGGTCGTCCCACATGAACCAGAACCGGTGCTGGCCCGGTGTGCCGAAGAGGTACAGGATCAGGTCCTGGTCCAGCGACACCCGGCCGAAGTCCATGGCCACCGTCGTGGTGACCTTGTTCGGCGTGGCCGAGAGGTCGTCGACCCCGGCGCTGGCCTCGGTCATCACCGCTTCGGTGGTCAGCGGAACGATCTCCGACACGGAACCGACGAACGTAGTCTTGCCCACGCCGAAGCCACCGGCCACCACGATCTTCGCGGAGGTCGTCGGCTTCTTGGCGCCTTCGGCCGCGTTGGGGCTAGAGCCTGCGAAGCCCACTGAGCACCCTCTCAAGGAATTCAATGGACGGCCGGTCCCCCACGACCAGGCCGCCCTGGTGAATCAAAACCAAACCCATGCTCGCCATGTCGCCGATCAACACCCGCACCACGCCGAGCGGGAGCCGGAGGTGGGCGGCGACCTCGGCCACCGACCTGGTGTCGGTGCACAACCCGCAGATCGACCGGTGCTCGGGGAGCACCGCCGCGTCGCGTTCGAGCCCGCGTTCGCTGGTCGACACCAGCGCTTCGATCGCGAGGTCGTAGTCGGGCCGGGTGCGGCCACCGGTCCGGGTGTACGGGCGTACCAGCGACCCGGACTCGGCCGCCGGGTTCTCCTCGCGCCGCACGACCGGCTGGGGACCGGTCGTGTAGGGCACTTGTTCCGGCACGCTGTCGGGCAGGCCGTGGGCACCGAAGAGATCGGCGCCCGGACCTCCGAACAGGCCGCTGCCGTACCCGTCGATGTCGAACCGGTTGGGAACGTCGTCGTAGTCGTACGACGAGTCGTCAACCTCACGCTGAGACATATCGCCTTGCCCCTGCCCTGTGCCTTCGACCCGTGTGCCCGGCGCCTGTTCCGCACGGCGGCGCGGCCACGAGTTGGGTGCGTCCTCGGCTTCCTCGTCCTGTGCGGGGTCGGCATCCGGCTCAGCGAATTGGAAGCCCCCGACCGCCCACTCCTGGTAGTTGAAGTTCCTACCGAAGCGGCGACCGCCGGCGCCAGATCGTTCAGCCATTTACCTTCACCCCCACGATCTCATGAGGATCTACCGCCGAACCACGCCCTGGAGCTGCGCGCGCAGCTCCGGGGTGAGCTGCTGGCCCACGCGCTCGACCAGGAGCGTCATCTCGTACGCCACGAGGCCGATGTCGCAGTTCGGCGCCGCGAGCACGGCGAGGCACGAACCGTCGCTGATCGACATCAGGAACAGGTAGCCCCGTTCCATCTCGACCACGGTCTGGTTGACCGCGCCCGCCTCGAAGCACCTGGCCGCGCCCGCCGTGAGGCTGACGAGACCGGATGCCACGGCGGAAAGCTGCTCGGCGCGGTCGCGGGGCAGGCCCTGCGAGCCGGCGAGCAGTAGCCCGTCCGCCGACACGACCACGGAATGTGCCACACCGGGAACCCGGCGCACGAAGTCGGTGATAAGCCAACCAAAGCTGCCTGGCTGAGCTGCGGTCGTCACTCCTGCTCCTCGTCTTGCCGGCTCGACATGTCACCAGCGTAAGCGTCGATCAAAGCGTGCCGCCCACGACGGACGCCCTGCTGAAGACTCGACATGCGTCCACGGATCGCGTCAGCGGACCGTGGGGGCAGCGGGGGCCGCTGCGGTTGCCGCTCCGCCGCCGAGGTCGGCGACGGCGCGGCGGATCCCGGCACAAGCTGAGCCTTGGGCACCCGCTTGGGCAACCCCGCTTGTGTCGTGGTCTCGGGTGCCTTGTTCAGCAACGCCTGCGCGGCCTGCCACCCCTCGTCGGCGGGCGACTGCCACACCGACGCGGCGGGTGCGGCCGGCTCGGGTTCGGCGACCGGTTCGGGCTCGGTCACGCGGGTCACCTCCGCGGCGCGCTTGGGCAGGTTGGCGGGCGAACCGGGCTGCCGCTTGGGCAGCCCGCCCTCGGTCAGACTAGTGCCCTCGGTCCGGTCGGACTCCGACTCGCCCCGCTGGGGCAGGCCGTTGCTACGACCGGCGGCCGGCAGGCCCCGCTGCGGCAGCGCGTCCTCGGACGTGGTGGGCGCGACCGGCGGCACGGCCCGCGGCGTGCGGGTCGGCAGACCGGACTCGGCGACGGGCGCGGACCGCTCGGGCTCGGGCGCCGGCGGCACCGCCTGCGCGGCCGCCGCGGACGTCTCGCTGCCCACGGCCTGGAACCACTGGGAGAGCACCGCCTCGTAGATCGGCAGCCGCTCGGTCGGGGCGTCGAGGTCGGCCTCGGCCGGGCGGGCGGCGGCCCGCGGCGCGGAGCCGTTGCGGTGCGGTTCCGGCTCGGGCTCCGGCCGGTGCTCCGGCTCCGGCTCGGCCAGGAATCCGCTGTCCACGGGCGCGAACTGCGTCGTCTGGAAGCCGTGCTCGTAGTCGGAGTCCTGCTCGTCGCGGTCCTCGTAGGCGGTGAAGAGCGTCGGCTCGCCGAACGAGCCCTCCGGCTCGCGGTCCGGGTCGCGCTCCTGGCCCAGCCACGGCTGCGACACCTCGGCCGGGGTCTCCGCGGGGACCGCGGGCAGCGGCGTGGCGTCGCCGAAACCGGGCACGCGGGCCGGGTCCTGCTCGCCCTCGCCCTGCACGAAGCTCACCGGGAACGCGGGCTCGCCGTCGATGCGGGACAGGCTCGGGAAGCTCGTGTCCTCGTCCAGGCGGGACATCGTGCCGGTGCCGAACGCGCCGGCGATGCCGGACGCGCGCTGCGCGGTCGACCCGAAGCCCGAGTCGCCGAAGCCGGGGTCGCTGCCGAACGCGGAGTCGCCCGCGAACGCGGACGCCTGCTCGGCGCCCGTCGTGCCGGACGACGAGACCAGCGTGTCGGGCACCAGCACGAGCGCGGTGGTGCCGCCCTCGATGTCCTCGTTGGACCGCAGCCGCACCTTGATGTCGTGCCGCTTGGCCAGTCGCGCGACCACGTACAGGCCCATGCGGCGGGACACGGCGACGTCCACGTCGGGCGGGTCGGCGAGCCGCCGGTTGGCGTCGGCCAGCTCCTGCTCGCCCATGCCGACGCCGCGGTCCTGGATCTCGATCGCCAGCTCGCCCTTGCGGGTGCGGGCGGTGCGCACGGTGACCTTGGTCACCGGGTCGGAGAACGCGGTCGCGTTGTCCAGCAGCTCCGCGATCAGGTGCACGAGGTCGTTGACCGCGCGGCCCTGGACGGTCAGCTCCGGGGTCTGGCCGACCTGCACCCGGGCGTACTGCTCCACCTCGGACACCGCGGCGCCGAGCACCTCGGCCGCCGGGACCGGGCGGGTGAGCCGGCGGGACAGGTCCGTGCCCGAGAGGACCAGCAGGTTCTCGCTGTTGCGCCGCATGCGGGTGGCGAGGTGGTCCAGCTCGAACAGGCTGGCGAGCTGGTCGGGGTCCTGCTCGTCCTGCTCCAGCCGGTCGATCAGGTTGAGCTGGCGCTCGACCAGGGCCTGCGAGCGGCGGGACAGGTTGACGAACATCGAGTTGACGTTGTCGCGCAGCAGGGCCTGCTCGGCGGCCAGCCGCACCGCCTCGCCGTGCACCGCGTCGAACGCCCGCGCCACCTGGCCGACCTCTTCGCGGGTGGTGATCGGCACCGGGTCGATGGCCGTCTTCGCCGCTTCCTGCGGGTTCGGGTCGGCGAGGATCCGGCCGACCGCCTCGGGCAGGCCGTGGTCGGCGACCTCCAGCGCGGTGCGGCGCAGCGTGCGCAGCGGGTTGAGGATCGAGCGGGCCACGAACAGCGCCATGACGATGGCCAGCAGCAGCGCGCCCAGCACGATGCCGGAGTCGCGGAACGCCGCGCCGCGGGCCTCGCCGGTCAGCTCGTCGGTGCGGTTCTGCAGCTGCTCCAGCAGCAGGTTCTCCACGTCCCGGGTGAGGTTCACGGTCAGCGTGGAGGCGATGTCCCACTTCTCCGGGCGCAGCGACGTCATGGGCGCGCCGGCCGCGGCCAGGTTGAGCGCCGTCTCCTGCATGTCGTTCGCGGTGTCGACGATGAGGCCGGTGACCATGTCGTCGTAGATCTTGGCCTGGTCGGGGGTCGCGGACTTGCGGAAGTCGTTGCGGGCGGCGTCCAGCTCGGCGTTGGCGGCGAGGAGCTGCCGTTCCTGGCCGGGGCCGAACCCGCCGCGCTGGAAGACGTCGAGCATGATGCCGCGCTTGCGCGACTCCTGCTCCTTGATGCGCGCGATCGCGTTGGTGGCCAGGTGCAGCCGCACCAGCTCGGGCTGGTTGATGCCCGCGATGGCCTGCTCGCCGAGGTCGAGGAGGCTCTCGACGGACTCGGAGTAGGTGCGCAGGACCGCGTCGGACGGGTACTTCGTCTCGCGGACCGCGTTGCGCAGGCTGTTGAGCCGGTCGAGCTGGCTGGACGCCCGGCGGAACCGGGTGACCACGTCGTCGTCGAGGTCGGCGCTGAGGTCGGCGATCTTGCCGTTGAGCGCCTGCACGGTGTCCTCGACGCGCCGGAGCTGGCGGTCGAGCACCACGCGGTCGAGCTGGCGGCCGGACGCGACGTGGCTCGCGCTCAGGTCCCGTTCGCGCTGGAGCTGCTGCACCAGGTCGGCGACCGCCGACTCGAGCTGGATCTGGTTCGCCAGGCGGTTCAGCTCGCTCGCGGCGGCGAGGTCGGAGTTGACCCGCAGGCCGCCGAGGGCGATCGCGGCGACGGTGGGGATCAGCAGGACGGCGGTGAGCTTGGTGGGCAGCCGCCAGTTGCGCAGCCGCCAGGCGGCCGTGCGGGTCTTGTTCTGCCGCGCGGCCGCGGTCGACCCTGCCGGAGGGGTCCGGGTACCCGTTGACTCGGTCACAGTTCCATCACTCAGCGCAGCCAGTCCGTCACCCGTTCCGGGCCTTTCGGAGCGCGGTGGAATCCCCACGCCTGTCTGGCTGGGACCTCTCTCTCGACGGGCCACCCTGGGCTTCCTCTTCCGGCAGCAGTGTTCCCCGGCCTCTCCCCCACGGACCGAAGCATGGACTCGAAATCGGGCCGAATTGCAGCACAGGAGCCGTGGTGCCGGCTAGTCACCCCACCCTCCGCCGCCGGGGCACGACAGTCAGCGACGACCTGTGCCACCAGGCGGGGAGCGTAGTGCCCGCCCCCGGTCCCGGGGAAGACTCCGGAAGCACTCACCGTATCGGAGCAGGACTGTCGTTTCATACCTCTGGGTGGTTACCATCCCGGCATCGACAAGTGCGTCGAAATATTCGTTGATCAAAAAGACCCCGCTCTCGAGGTCATCCCGGCGAGAGGTGCCATGCCTACCCCAGCGCGTGTTCTGCGACGTGCGGCAGCGTTGTTCGCCTGTGCCGCGACCTTGACGGCGTGCGGACTGCTGCCCGGCACCGACGGGAACAGCCGCCCCGACGTGGAACGCACCACGCTGCGCATCGGCGTGCTCCCGGTGGTGGACGTGGCGCCGCTGCGCCTCGCCTTCAACAACAAGGTGTTCGAGAAGGCGGGCCTGCAGGTGCAGCTCGTGCCGCTGAACAGCGAGGAAGAGGGCGTCAAGCAGCTCGGCACCACGCTCGACCTGACCTGGGCGACGCACGTCACGCTGTTCCGCGCCTACGCCGAGGGCACCCAGCTCCAGCTCCAGGGCGAGGCGTACCAGGCGGGCGCGAACACGATGGCGCTGGTCACGCTCGACGAGAACTACGACAGCCCCGGCAAGCTGGCCAGCCCGCGGATCGCGGTGCCCTCGACCGGCGACGTCGGCGCGCTGACCACGAAGGCCGTGCTCAAGACGGCCGGCGTGGAGAAGCAGCGGATCAGGCCGGTCGAGATGCCGTTCGAGCAGATGGTCACGGCCATGGAGGCCAAGCAGGTCGACGCGGCGTGGATGACCGAGCCGTACATCACGCAGGCGCAGAGCGGCTCCGGCGCGCGCATCCTCACCGACACCGCGGTCGGCCCGACCAAGGACTTCCCCATGTCCGGGTACGCGTCGAGCAAGAAGTTCGCCGACGACAACCCGCGCACGCTGGCGCTGTTCCGGCAGGTCCTGCGGGACGCGCAGGAGGCGGCGTCCAACGACAAGCTGTCCGTGCAGAACGCGCTGACCGGCTACATGGACGTGGACCAGCGGACCGCGGCGCTGGTGTCGGTGGGCACGTTCCCGCTGTCGCTCAACCCGATCCGGCTCCAGCGCGTCGCGGACATGATGGACACCGAAGAGGTGTTGCCGGAGCGGTTGGACGTGGGCGGGTTGTTGCCGCCCGGAACCACCAACTGACGCACCGTCATCGCGTTAGGGGGCCTTCCCATTGCGGGAAGGCCCCCTATTTTCGATTCAGGCTTCGGTCAGGCAGATCGTCGTAGCGGGCTGTGAGTAAACGGACACGGTGTCGCCGCTCTCGCACTCGTTCTCGTCCGCGCGGCCGGTGACGACCTTGCCCACCTTGTAGGTCGCGCCCGAATCGCAGGCGACCTTGGTCGTTTTGGCGGCCACAATCGAGCCCTCCTGCTTGAAGCAGTCGCCCTCGGCGGCGTTGAGCATCAGGCACAGCTTGAAGCCGTTGCTGCGCCGTCCGCCGCTGTCGGTGTACTCGGCGTAGTCGCCGTCCGGGCAGGAGTCGGTGCTGCTGTCCAGGTTGGCGGCCACCTTGAACGCGGCCTCGCCGGAGGAGCAGTCGATCTTCTCCACGTCGGCGTCCGTGACGCTGGCCGAGATCACCTTGATGCAGTCGCCCGCCTCCGCGCCCGCGGGGCCGGTGACGTTGGCGATGATGCCCGCGACGACCACGCCCACGATGCCCAGCGCGACCACGGCGACCAGGGCCTTCGCGCCGCGGGACGTGCCCTTGGCGGGCGGCGGGAACTGCTGCGGGTAACCGGGCTGACCGGGCTGGCCCGGCGCGGCGTACTGGCCCGGTGCGCCGTACTGGCCCGGCTGCGGGTACTGGGGCTGCGGGTACTGGGGCTGGGCGTACTGCGGCGGTTGGCCCTGGTAGCCGGGCATGGGCTGGTACTGACCCGGCGGGTACGGCTGGCCGGGGTACGGTTGGCCGGGGGCCGGGAAGCCCTGCGGCGACGACGGCGAACCCCAGCCCGGCTGCTGGGGTGGCGGGAACCCCTGCGGCCCGTCGGGGGTGGGCTGGCCTGGGGTCGGCTGGTTGGGGGGCGTGGTCACCTGGTGTTCCTCTCGATTCCGGCGAGCGGAACCTACCCCCGGGCACGGCGCGGGCGCACCGGTTTCAGCCCATGTCGGTGGCGGGGACCAGGCAGAACGTGACGGGCGGCTCGGGGTAGGTCAGCTTCTGCCCCTTCGCGCACTCGACGGGCTCGCGGGCCACGCCCGCCACCCGGACGGCCTGGGCCGTGGTGCAGTCGACCTTGCGCATCCCGGCCGTGCGGTCGCCCAGGTAGCAGGAGCCCTCCACGAAGTTGGGGATCAGGCACAGCGTGGCCGAGCGGGTGAAGACCGTGTACGGCGCGCCGCCGCGCGGGCACTGCGAGGCGTCGTCCACCACCTTGGCCACGCGCACGTTGGCCTGCTCGGAGGCGCAGTCGAGCGCCCGGTAGGCAGCGCCCTCGTCGGCCCGTTCGAGGTGCGCGCACACGCCCGGCTCGGGACCGTCGGGGCCGCCGCCGATCAGCGTGACCGCGAACGCGCCCGCCACCACGAGCGCGACCGCGCCGACCACCAACCTGATCTTCCGCATGGTCCAGGACATCGGCACGGCCGCGCGCCGGGTTGAGCGCTGTCACCCGGCAGGGGTCACATCTCGGCCGGTTCGAGGCAGTACGTGACGGCCGGCTCGGGGTAGGACATGCCCGCGCCGTCCGGGCACGCCTCCAGGTCGGTGGAGCCCTTGACGACCTTGGTCACCTTGATGGTCTCCGGGCCGGTGCACGGGGTCTTGACGAAGCCGGTGCCCTCGTCGGGCTTGTAGCAGCCGCCCTCGGTCATGTTGGGCAGGAGGCAGAGCTTGTGGTTGTCGCCGACCGGGACGATCTCGGTGTAGAGCCCTTCCTCCGGGCAGGCGGCGTCGGCCGCGTCGAGGAGCTTGCCGACCTGGAAGGACGCCTCGTCGGAGGCGCAGTCGTGGGACTCGACCTTGGCACGGTCGTCACCCTCGGAGGTGACGCTGACGCAGTCGCCGACCTCGGCGCGGGAGTCGCCGGTCAGGCGGTACACGCCGTAGGCCGCGATGCCGATCAGGAGCAGGACCAGCACCGCGATGAGCACCTTCCGCCCGGTGCCGCCGGCGCCCGGCCGGTCCCCGCCACCGTCCGCCGACGCGCCGGAGGGCTGCCGGCCGGCGACGGGGTCGGCGTCGGCGGAGGCCGATCCGGCGGGCGACTCGTCCTGGACCGGGCCCGGTGCGGCGACCGGGTCGGAGGCGGGGACGGGGCGTGCGCCCGGCACGGCGGTCGGGCCGGCGGGCGTGGTCGGTTCGTTGCCCGGCACCGGGCGTTCCCGCGCGCCGGCGCCCGGCTCGGGCGTCAGGTCGGGGCCGGCGTCCGGGGAGCCGGAGGCGAGCCCGGACGACGCCGGGCTGGAGAGCCGCCGCTCCGGCGCCGACGCGGCGGCCTCCTCGGCGGCGGCGATGCGCTCGGCATCGGCGGGCGGCACGTCGGGCCGGGCGGAGGGGTCGCCCCCGGTCGGCACGTCGTCGGCGGGTCGACTCGGCTCGTTGCTCATGATCAATCCTCGCTGGACGGGTGCGCGTGGTGTCCAAAAGGTAGCGCCACGCGCACCCGCGAGCGGATCAGGGAACGACGCGTCAGGCGTTCTCGGCGGGCGCGAAGCAGAACGTCGTCTTCGGCTCCGGGAACAGCAGCGGCACGGCGTCGGTGCAGGCGCTCTCGTCCGCGCTGCCCTTGACCAGCTTGGTCAGCTTGTAGACGCCGGGCTTGCCGCAGTCGACGGCCGGGTAGCCCATCTGCGTGGTGTCCTCGACGTCGTAGCAGCTGCCCTCGACCAGGTTCGGCACCAGGCAGACCTTGGTGTCGGGGCCGCGGCGGGCCGTCTCGGTGTACTCGTCGTAGTTCTCACCGCACGACTCGTTGAGCTTGAGCACCTTGCCGATGGTGTAGTTCGCCTCGGCCGCGCCGCAGTCCACGGTCTTGAAGTCGGGGTTGCTGTTGGTGCCGGTGAGGCTGGCGCAGTCGCCCGCCTTGGACTGGGCCGCGTCGCTGGTGAAGTAGTTGATGCCGTAGACCACGACACCCGCCACGACCAGGCCGATCACCGCGGTCAGGATGCGCGCGAGGATGCCCTTCTTCTTCGGCGCGGGCGGAATCTGACCGGGCTGCGGCGCGTTCTGGTACTGCGGGGCGGGAGCGCCCTGGTACTGCGGGCCGTTCTGGTACTGCGGGGCGGACGCGGGCATGTCCGTGCTCATGAGGTGGACCTTCTTCATCGGGGAAGCCCCTGATGCATCCGCGCGTAGGGTCGCGTGGCGGGGCGCAGGGACGCTATCCGCTGCGCCACACGGCCGTACCCGGCTTTACCGAACCGAGTCCGTAAGCGTTGGGTTGACCCCCGCGTACCGTCCGCTACCGACTTGCACGCGGTATGCACACTTGAAGGACACCAAGCGACAGGAGCGCGCACCAGTGACCGACGGCCCTCTGATCGTCCAGTCGGACAAGACCCTGCTCCTGGAGGTCGAGCACCCGCTGTCGGACGACGCGCGCACCGCCATCGCGCCGTTCGCCGAGCTGGAACGCGCCCCCGAGCACGTCCACACCTACCGCATCACGCCGCTGGCGCTGTGGAACGCCCGGGCCGCGGGCCACGACGCCGAGCAGGTGGTCGACGCGCTCGTCCGCTACTCCCGCTACCCCGTGCCGCAGCCGCTGCTGGTGGACGTGGTCGACACGATGGGCCGGTTCGGCCGGCTCCAGCTCGCCAACCACCCGGCGCACGGCCTGGTGCTGAACTCGCTGGACCGCGCGGTGCTGGAGGAGGTGCTCCGGCACAAGAAGGTCAAGCCGATGCTCGGCGCGCGGGTCGACGAGGACACCGTCGTGGTGCACCCCAGCGAACGCGGCCGGCTCAAGCAGCTGCTGCTCAAGATCGGCTGGCCGGCGGAGGACCTGGCCGGGTACGTGGACGGCGAGGCGCACCCGATCGACCTGGTCGAGGACGGCTGGCAGCTGCGCGACTACCAGCGGCTGGCGGCGCAGGCGTTCTGGGCGGGCGGCTCGGGCGTGGTCGTGCTGCCGTGCGGCGCGGGCAAGACGCTGGTCGGCGCGGCGGCGATGGCCGAGGCGGGGGCCACCACGTTGATCCTGGTCACGAACACCGTGGCCGGTCGGCAGTGGAAGCGCGAGCTGGTGGCGCGGACGTCGTTGACCGAGGACGAGATCGGCGAGTACTCCGGCGAGCGCAAGGAGATCCGGCCGGTCACCATCGCGACCTACCAGGTGATCACCCGCAAGTCGAAGGGCGAGTACAAGCACCTGGAGCTGTTCGACTCGCGGGACTGGGGCCTGATCGTCTACGACGAGGTGCACCTGCTGCCCGCGCCGGTGTTCCGGATGACCGCCGACCTCCAGTCGCGGCGACGGCTGGGGCTGACCGCGACGCTGGTGCGCGAGGACGGCCAGGAGGGCGACGTGTTCTCGCTGATCGGCCCCAAGCGGTACGACGTGCCGTGGCGGGACATCGAGGCGCAGGGCTGGATCGCGCCCGCCGAGTGCACCGAGGTCCGGGTGACGCTGACCGACAACGAGCGGCTGGAGTACGCCACGGCCGAGCCGGAGGAGCGCTACAAGCTGTGCTCCACGGCGCGGACGAAGCTGCCGGTGGTCAAGGCCATCCTCGACCGGCACCCGGACGAGCCGACGCTGGTCATCGGCGCGTACCTGGACCAGCTGGAGTCGCTGGGCGAGGCGCTGGACGCGCCGGTCATCCAGGGCTCGACCAAGAATAAGGAGCGCGAGGCCCTGTTCGACCGGTTCCGGCGCGGCGAGCTGCGGACGCTGGTGGTGTCGAAGGTGGCGAACTTCTCCATCGACCTGCCCGAGGCGTCGGTGGCCGTGCAGGTGTCGGGCACGTTCGGGTCGCGGCAGGAGGAGGCACAGCGGCTCGGCCGGTTGCTGCGGCCCAAGGGCGACGGGCGGCAGGCGCACTTCTACTCGGTCGTGTCGCGGGACACGCTGGACACCGACTACGCCGCCCACCGCCAGCGGTTTCTCGCGGAGCAGGGCTACGCGTACCGGATCGTGGACGCCGACGACCTACTCGGCCCCCGGCTCCCCGACCTCGGCTGACCGGATCCGGTCGAGCGCTCGCCGGAAGTGCTCGACCACCTTCTCCAGGCCGGCCTCGGTGACGACCATGCTCAGCTCGCCGCCGCGCCGGCCGCTGAAGGTGAACTGCACCTCGTCGCCGACCACCTCGGACTCGATCGAGCACTGCTCCTCGACCCGGACCCACGAGTCGACCGCGATTCCACCGTTCGTGAACACGCTGAATCCCCTTCCCGCGACGGCGGCTGGAGTATCTTTCCAGGATCTGGATGCCAGTTTGGAGCACACTACAAGCGAGTGCACTCTGAACGGGATCGCTCAAGTGAGTGAAAGGTTCACCGTGGTCGCGTCCTCCACCAGCCCGACCGTGCTCAAGCGCTGGGTCGCCTTCGAACTGCGCAAGCTCCGCGAGGACGCCGGCATCAGCCGGGACGAGGCGGCGAAGTCCATCAAGGGCAGCGTGCAGAACATCGGGCACATCGAGACGGCGCGGTCGCTGCCCAAGCCGTTGGAGCTGGAGCGGCTGCTGGAGCTGTACGGCGTGCCGGAGCGGTCGGAGTTCTTCCTGGAGCTGCGGACGCGTGCCAAGAAGGGCCGCGACTGGTGGATCGGGTTCGACGAGTCCACGGTGCCCGAGTACTTCAAGCTGTTCCTCGGCCTGGAGTCGTCGGCGGTGAAGATCGAGAGCTGGGACGCCATCGTCGTGCCCGGCCTGTTCCAGACCCCCGACTACGCCCGCGCCATCATCCGGGGCGGACGACCCGAGTTCCGTGCGACGGAGGTCGAGAAGCGGGTCGAACTGCGCATGGCCCGGCAGGCGGAGGTGCTGCACCAGGAGGACGCGCCGCAGGTCTGGGCGGTGATCTCGGAGGCGGCGCTCCGGCTCGAAGTGGGCAGCCGCGCCATCCTGCGGGCCCAGTTGGAACGCCTGCTGGAACTGCGCGAGCACCCGAACATCGAGATGCAGGTCCTGCCCGCCTCAGCCGGAGCGCACACCGGGGTGGACGGCGGGTTCATCGTGCTGACGTTCCCGAACGAGTTGGCGCACGACCCCGGATGCGTCTACGTCGAAGGTCGCGTCCGGGGCGTCTACTACGAGGAGCCGGCCCAGGTGCTCGCCTACCGGGATGCGCTGACCCGCTTGCAGATGCGCGCGGACAAGCCGGAAGACTTCCCCAGGTGGGTCAAGGAAGCTATGAAGGATTTGTGACCGCGATGAAGCTCCAGTGGCGTAAGTCGTCCTACAGCGAGTCGGCGAACGGCTGCGTCGAGGTCGGCTGGCGCAAGTCGTCCTACAGTCAATCCGCGAACGGCTGCGTCGAGGTCGGATCCTCTCCTGGCCTGGTCGGGGTGCGGGACTCGAAGCTGGGCGACGGAAGCCCGGTGTTGACGTTCAGCCGGCGGGCGTTCGCGGCGTTCCTCGCGGCTCGCTGAGCAGGGCCGCCCTAAGCTTCCCCGGTGCTCGTCTACTCGATCCCGATGCGCAACCGGTTCCGCGGCATCACGGTGCGCGAGGGCGTGCTGCTGGAAGGGCCTGCCGGGTGGGGTGAGTTCTGCCCGTTCCTCGACTACTCCGACGACGAGTGCGCCCCGTGGCTGGCGTGCGCGCTGGAGGCCGCCGAGCACGGGTGGCCCGCGCCGGTCCGGTCGCGGATCCCGGTCAACTGCACGGTTCCCGTCGTCTCCCCGGAACGCGCGCACGACATCGTCGCCCGCTCCGGCTGCGCCACGGCCAAGGTGAAGGTCGCCGATCCCGGCACGCCGCTCGCCGACGACCTGGCCCGCGTCGAGGCGGTGCGGGACGCGCTCGGTCCGTCCGGCGCGATCCGGGTCGACGCGAACATGGCCTGGGACGTCGACACGGCGGTCGCGGCGATCCGCGAGCTGGACCGCGCGGCGGGTGGGCTGGAGTACGTCGAGCAGCCGTGCCCGTCGATCGAGGAGCTGGCGGCGGTGCGGCGGCGGGTGGACGTGCGGATCGCGGCGGACGAGTCGATCCGGCGGGCGGAGGACCCGTTGAAGGTGGCGGTGGCGGGCGCGGCGGACGTGGCGGTGATCAAGGTCGCGCCGCTGGGCGGGGTGCGGCGGGCGTTGGCCGTGGCGGAGGCGTGCGGGCTGCCGTGCGTGGTGTCGTCGGCGGTGGAGACCTCGGTCGGCATGGCGGCCGGGCTGGCGCTGGCCGCCGCGCTGCCGGAGCTGGACTTCGCGTGCGGGCTGGCCACGCTGTCGCTGATGGACGGCGACGTGACCACCGACTCCCTGCTGCCGGTGGACGGCCACCTCCCCGTGCCCGCGCACGCCCCGAAACCGGACCGCTTCGCCGACTTCGCCGCCGACCCCACCACCACCGCCCGCTGGCTGGCCCGCCTGGAGCGCGTCCGGGCGGTGCTGGACCGGTGACCGGTGCGGCTCAAGGCCAGGTACGCCGGATCCCGGACTCCCCGACCGCGTAGATGGCCGGTCCGCCCCTTCCGACCGCGTGGTCGACAGCCGACCGGGCGCGTTGGAGGCGAACGATCATCTCCTCACGGCGGAGCTGCTGGTTGTTCAAGTAGAAGAGAACGGCGGAGTGCGCCACCAGGGGCGCGCGCTCGTGCTGCCGCCCTTTGATCCGGCCGTCCTTGCACAACGGGATCCAGCCTCGTTCGAGCCCGTACGCGAGCCAGTCCTCGTCCGCGACGCATTGGGCGTCGTCGGGGAAGTGATCGGCGATGCGGTGCACCAGCCAACCGGCCGCGCGCAGGCCCTCCGCCACACCGCGTCCCAGGCCGCGGTCGAGGAAGAACTCAAGCGGCGACACGCTGCGCGGCCCGACAGATCGCCTCGACCTGCTCCGGGGCCAGGTCGTACTCGTACGCGACGTCCTTCAGCGAATCACCCGCCAACCACATCTCGACGATCGCGTCGACCGGCACCCGGTTCTCCTGGGTGACCGGTGCGCCGTGCCCGAACCTCGGGTCGATGACCACCGGTGCGTTGTCCGGGTACTGCCGCAACCTCAACGAGGAGGCGAACTCGTCGTCCGCGTCCCACGAGATGTACCGGAGGTAACCGTCGAGCACCTCTCTGATCGGACGCTGCTGGTCCCCGACCCGGGCCAGGTCGCCGTCGGCGTAGTCGAGGAAGATGTCGACACCGTCCGTGACGATCTTCTTCGTGGCCAGTCCGTAGGCGGTGCCGAACTCCCGTCGCACCGCGGCCGCCGCGTCCCTGATCTTCCGCTTCGTGAGGCCGAGATCGCGAAGCGACCGCAGGACGTACGCCTCGACCACGGCCACGAACGGCACCGTCGGCCAACCGCGGCGCTCCGGCGGCACCCGGTGCACCAGGGGTGCGCCGCCTGCCTCCTCGGCCAACCAGTGGTTCAGCGTCCGCTGCGGGATGAGGAGGTGCCGGGCGGTCTCCTTCGCGGTCAGCACCGGGTCGCGGAACCTGTCGAGCACCACATCACCCCCTCGCCGGCTTCCAGGGGTCCGATCCTACGACCGCCCCGGCGGGGCGTGCCCCGGGAACTCGCCGCCCGGAGGGGTGGTCGCGTCCCGGCGGTTCGTCCGACTGCGGCACGAAGGTCGGGTCCGGGAACACGGTGGGGCCGACGATGCGATCACGCTCGCACATCGCGCGTACCGCCGCCGACCCCACCACCACCGCCCGCCGGCTGGCCCGCCTGGAGCGCGTGCGCGACGTGCGGTGACGGCTCCGGCCTGTCCACGGGGGCAGACTTGCGGGCAGGCACGGGGGAAGGAGCGGGTCCGGACGTACGCTGGGCCGCCGAAATCCCCCCACCGCCACGGAGGCACCGCCATGTCCGTAGACGCCGCGCACGGGTCCACCGCGAGGACGTTGCACTCGCTGCTCATGGACACCGGGAACCTGTCCAAGATCCTCACCCCGGAGGAAGTGCAGGTCTGGGCCGGGCTGGCCGAGTTCTTACGGAAGTCCTTCGAGGGGTTCGTCGCCACGACCGACCGCAAGACGTTGGCAGACACCACCGCGGACCTCTGCACGGCCTACTACACGCACAACAAGCCCATGTGGTTCAAGGAGAGCGACTACGCCCGGCAAACCGACGGGCTCTCGGAAGCCGTCATCGGGTTCCTCGAAACGTTCATGGTGCGCAACGGGCAGTGGGACTACCTGCGCAACCAGGACTGGTTCACGGACAACCAGTACGTCGTCGCCGTGGAGGCGAACTACTACCCGGACCGGACCGGGTCGAACGAGCGCCCGGCGTTCCACAAGGACAGCGCCGGCATCAACGTCTTCGCGAACCTGATCTTCGCCAACACAAGGCCGATGGAGGCGACCGAGTGGTTCGCCGACCTGGAGGAGCCGAGCGCGAAGCGGGCGCAGTGGCAGCAGCGCAACGTCCCCGCCGGCTACCTGAAGGACCTGGCCGTCGCCCGTGAGGCGCTGCGCGGCAAGGACACCGGTCCGGTGAGCGGCGGGGTCACCGGGAAGGAGTACACCTACGTCTCGTGGGTGGACGACCTGGTCTGGCACTCGACCCCGGCCCCGAGGCGGCGGGTCCCGTTCACCGTCGAGGACGCGCAACGCGCCTACCCGGTGCTGGTCCGGACCTTCGCCGGCGACTTCGGGTACGTCGACCGGAAGTTGGAGATCACGGTGCTGGGCGCCGAGCTGGCCAGGTCCTTCGCCGACGACCCGGAGACCCTCCTGCACGAGTGGGCGACGCGGAACAAGCAGCCGGTCCGCGACCTGGAGTCCGCCAAGAACGCGTGGGCCGCGGTGTACCAGGGCAACGGCGGCAAGGCGCGGTTCGACCAGGACGTGGAGACCCGGGGCCGGAAGACCTGGCGCATCACCGGTGGGTACGCCATCGCCAACTCGCAGGACCCGAACCTGCCCGGCAGCGAAACGCTCCTCGAAACGCCCGCCGGCCTGTCCAACCGCGAGCGGTCCAACAGCCTGGACGAGAACCGGCAGACCCTGGAGGCGGTGCGCGGGGACAACGTCGGGGTCCCGCGCTCGTTCATCCGGACGTGGGTGCGGCTGGTGCGCCACAACAGCACGGAGCTGACGACCTGACGGGAGCCGCCGCCCACCCCGGACCCGGCGTCAGGGGTGGGCGATGGGCGCGCCGAGGCTGCGCACGACGCCGTCGGTGCGGTCGAGGGCTTCGGTGCGGCGCGGGTTGGCGGGCACCCGGGTCAGGTCCACGACGCGGATCGGCGGGCCGAACTCGACCAGCGTCGGGATGTACGACGCCTCTCGGGCGGTCCAGCCGGACGGTCCCTTCACGAACGTGAAGCGGGTGACGATGCCCTCCTCGGTGATGCCGCGCGGCTCGGAGTGGCGGGCCACCTCGTTGCCCATGCCGTAGACGACCCACTTGCCGCCGATCTGCTCGATCGGCTGCACGGCGTGCACGTGCGTGCCGATGATCAGGTCCACGGCCGGGTCGGCGAGCAGCGCCCTGGCCATCTCGCGCTGCTCCGGCGTCGCCTCGTGCTGGTACTCGTTGCCCCAGTGCAGGCTGGCGACGACGACCTCCGCGCCGGCCTCCTTCGCCGCCCGCGCCGCCGCCAGCACGCCGTCGACCGAGAGCTGGTTCGCCATCCACGGCTGGGGCAGCGGGATGCCGTTGAACCCGTAGGTGAACGCGATGTGCCCGACCTTCACGCCCTTCACGTCGAGCAGCAGCGGTGTGGCGGACTCCTCGGGCGTGCGGAACGAGCCGGTGTGCTTCAGCCCGGCGGCGTCCATCGCGTCCAGCGTGGTCCTGATCGCGGGCGCGCCGCGGTCGAGGGTGTGGTTGGAGGCGGTGGAGCAGCTGTCGTAGCCGATGTCCTTCAGCGCCGACGCCACCTCGGGCGGCGCGCTGAACGCCGGGTAGCCGTAGGTGGGCGCGCCGGGCGCGGACAGCGGCGTCTCCAGGTGGCAGATCGACACGTCGGCGTCGACGGCGTCCCGGAGCCCTTCCAGCAGCGGCACGAAGTTGCGCGCGCCGTCGGCGTCGGCCTGCTCGGTCAGGGCGGGGTGGATCAGGATGTCGCCGCCCGCGGCGAGGGTGAACGACGGGGGCTCCGGCTCGGCCGACGTGGTCGTGGCGGTCGGCTGGCGCGCGGACGTGATCACCACCGGCGAGCCCGTGCACGCGGCCAGCAGGCACAGGCAGGCGGCCAGCCCGAGGACCGGCCGCCCGCCGCGGGCGTTCAGCGGTGCCGCCCGCGGAGCCTGCGCACGAGCAGCGCCACGGCCAGCAGCGCGGCCGCGACCGGCAGCACCCGCTTGAGCACGGGCACGCCGGCGGTGCCGACCAGGTCGATCGGCTGGTCCGGCACGGCGCGCAGGTGCGGCGTGCCGGCGGTCCGGGTGGTGGTCTGGGCGGCGGTCCGGGTGGGAGTCACCTCCTCAGCTTCCGCCGGCGCGAGCCGCGTCGCCAGGCATTCGGCGAACTCGGCGATGATCCGGCCGC
Organism: Actinosynnema sp. NPDC059335; assembly: GCF_042752395.1. NCBI lineage: Bacteria > Bacillati > Actinomycetota > Actinomycetes > Pseudonocardiales > Pseudonocardiaceae > Actinosynnema > Actinosynnema sp. NPDC059335. The sequence goes on from NZ_JBHYXZ010000005.1 coordinate 55,590, forward strand.
TGACCTCGCTGATCAGACCCCGGCCGAGCTGGGCGGGCCGACCGGTGACGTTGAGGTCGGTGACCACGGACACGTCCGTGCCCGCGCCGGCCGAGGTCAGCGCCACGGACACGGTCGCGGACGCGGTGCCGTTGCCCCTGGTGTCCTTGCCGGACGCCTTGAGCACGGCCGCGCGCACGCGTTCGTCGACCGACGTGAACTCGCCGGTCCCCTTGTAGAGCAGCGTGACCGGCCCGAGCTTCACCTTCACGGTGCCGGTGAACTTCCGCCCGTCGACGCCGGTGAGGGTGGCCCCCGGCATGCACGGGGCCACCTTCTCCGGGTCGAGCAGCGCCTCCCACACGTCCGGCACGGGCGCGGGCACGGTGAACCGGTGTTCGAGCTTCATGCGCTCACCGCGGCGGTCACCGCCCGTTCGGTGAGCACGCGGGCGAGGTGCGACCGGTACTCGGCGTCGGCGTTGCCGTCGCTGGGCGGGTCGGTCCCCTCGGCGGCGCGGGTGGCGGCGGAGGTGATCGCCTCGGCCGTCGCGGGCTGCCCGACCAGCGCCTCCTCCACGGCGCGGGCCCGCACCGGGGTGGGTCCCATGTTGGTCAGGCCGACCCGGGCGGCGGCGATCCGGCCGTCGACCACGCGCACGGCGGCGGCCACGGCCACGATCGACCAGGCCTGGGCGACCCGGTTGAACTTCTCGTAGTGCGCGCCCCAGCCGCTGAGCTTGGGCACCTTGACGTGGGTGAGCAGTTCGTCGGGGGCGAGCGCGGTGGTGAAGTAGTCGACGAAGAACTCGGCCGCCGGCACCTCGCGCGTGCCGTCCGGACCGGCGCACACCATCACCGCGTCCAGCGCCAGCGCGGGCGCGAGCAGGTCGCCGGCCGGGTCGGCGTGGGCGAGCGACCCGCCGAACGTGCCGCGGTGCCGCACCTGCGGGTCGGCCACGGTGTCGGTGGCCAGGCGCAGCAGCCGGGCGTGCTCGCGCACCAGCGGGTCGCGCTGCACCTCGTGGTGCGTGGTCATCGCGCCGATGCGCAGCGAGTCGCCCTCGTCGTGCACGCCGACGAGTTCGGTCAGCCCGGACAGGTCGATCACGGCGGTGGGCGCGGCCAGCCGCATCCGCAGCACCGGGATGAGGCTCTGGCCGCCGGCGAGCACCTTGGCGTCCTCGCCGGCCTCGGCCAGGGCGCGCACGGCCTCGGCCACCGAGGTGGGCGCGACGTAGTCGAACGGGGCCGGGATCACCGGGCACCTCCCCTGGCGTCGGTGGAGTCGAGCGAACCGAGGCCGCCGCCCGCGCCGGGCGTGGCGGGCACGTCCGCGGTGGCGCCGCGGTGGATCGCCTTCCACACCCGCATCGGGGTGCACGGCATCTCGACGTCGGTCACGCCCAGGTGCCGCACGGCGTCCACGACCGCGTTGACCACGGCGGGCGTGGAGGCGATCGTGCCCGCCTCGCCGACGCCCTTCACGCCGAGCGGGTTGCTGGTGGCGGGCGTCTCGGTGCGGTCGGTGGTGAAGTGGGGCAGGTCCGCCGCGGACGGCAGCAGGTAGTCGGCGAACGTGGCGGTGGTGAGCGTGCCGCTCTCGTCGTGCACCGCCTCCTCGAAGAGGGCCTGCGCGATGCCCTGCGCCAGGCCGCCGTGCACCTGGCCCTCGACGATCAGCGGGTTGACCACCTTGCCGACGTCGTCCACGCACACGTACGAGCGGATCTTCACCGCGCCGGTCGCGGTGTCGACCTCGACCGCGCACAGGTGCGTGCCGTGCGGGTAGGAGAAGTTGTCCGGGTCGAACGTGGCCTCGGCGTCCAGGCCGGGTTCCACCCCGTCGGGCAGGTCGTGCGCGACGTGCGCGGCGACCACCACGTCCGCCAGCGCCATGGTCGTGGACGTGCCGCGCACGGAGAACGCGCCGTCGGCGAACTCGACGTCGTCCTCGCCGACCTCCATGAGGTGCGCGGCGATCGTGCGGGCCTTGGCCAGCACCTTGTCGGCGGCCAGCACCACCGCCACGCCGCCGACGGCCAGGGACCGGGAGCCGTAGCTGTCCATGCCGCGGTGCGCGACGCGGGTGTCGCCGTGCAGGACCTCGACGTCCTCGAAGGGCACGCCGAGCCGGTCGGCGACGATCTGGCTCCACGCCGTCACGTGGCCCTGGCCGTGCGGCGACGTGCCGGTGATCAGCTCGACCTTGCCGGTGGGCAGCATGCGGATCGCCGCGTGCTCCCAGCCGCCGGCCGCGTAGCGCAGCGCGCCGAGCACGCGGGACGGGGCGAGCCCGCACATCTCGGTGTAGGTGGAGATGCCGATGCCGAGCTGCACCGGGTCGCCGGCGGCGCGGCGCGCGGCCTGCTCGGCGCGCATCCCGTCGTAGTCGAACAGCTCCTTGGCGCGGGCGGTGGCGGCCTCGTAGTGGCCCGAGTCGTAGGTCAGGCCGGCGACGGTGGTGAACGGGAACTCGTCGTGCCGGATCCAGTTCTTCTCGCGCAGCTCCAGCGGGTCCATGCCCAGTTCGGCGGCCAGCTCGTCCATGATCCGCTCGATGGCGAACGTGGCCTCGGGCCGGCCCGCGCCCCGGTAGGCGTCGGTGGGCACCTTGTTCGTGAACACGTTCGTGCAGGTGAACCGGTACGCCTGGAACTTGTAGATGGCGTTGAACATGAACGCGCCCAGGATCGGCACGCCCGACGAGATGAGCCGCAGGTACGCGCCCATGTCGGCGAGCAGGTCCACCTTGAGGCCGGTGACGGTGCCGTCGCGGCGGGCCGCGATCGTGATGCGCTGCACCTGGTCGCGGCCGTGGTGCGCGGACAGCATCGACTCGGTGCGGGTCTCGGTCCACTTGACCGGTTTGCCGAGCCGGCGCGCGACCAGCAGGGTCAGCACCTCCTCGGGCGTGACCTGGAGCTTGCCGCCGAAGCCGCCGCCGACGTCCGGGGCGATGACCCGGATCTGCTGCTCGGGGATGCCGAGCACGGCGGACAGCATCCACCGCAGGATGTGCGGGACCTGCGTGGACGACCACAGCGTCACCGAGCCGGGCGACGGGTCGACCACGACCGAGCGGGGTTCCATGAACGCCGGGATGAGGCGCTGCTGGCGGAACGTGCGCTCGACCACCACCTCGGCCTCGGCGATGACCCGGTCGACGTCGGACCCGGTGCCCGCCTCGGCCGAGTCGTACACCCAGGTCGCGCTCTTGTTCGTGCCCAGTTCGGGGTGCACGAGGTCGGCGTCGTCCTCGACGGCCTTCACCATGTCCAGCACGACCGGCAGGTCCTCGTAGTCGACGTCGATCGCGGCGAGCGCGTCGTGCGCCTCGGCCGCGGTGCGGGCCACGACCACCGCGACCGCCTCGCCGGCGAAGTTGACCCGGTCCACGGCCAGCGACGGCGCGGGCGGCGCGAGCATGTCCTCGGTGATCGGCCACGCGCACGGCAGGCTGCCCTGCTCGTCGGCCAGGTCCTGGCCGGTGAGCACGACGAGCACGCCGGGCATCCGCACGGCCTCGGACACGTCGATCGAGACGATCCGGGCGTGCGCGACGGGGCTGCGCAGCACGGCCAGGTGCAGCATGCCGCCGAGCTGGAGGTTGTCGGTCCAGCGGGTGGCGCCGGTGATGAGCCGGGCGTCCTCCTTGCGCCGGCGGGGCCTGCCCACCTCGCGGGCGTCGGCCCCGGGTTCGGCGGTGGCGGTCATTCGGCACCCCCCGCGAGGGTGGTCCGCCGGGCGGCGTCGCGCACGGCGCGGACGATGTTCTGGTAGCCGGTGCAGCGGCAGAGGTTGCCCTCCAGGCCGTGCCGCACCTCGTCCTCGTCGGGGTCGGGGTTGTCCCCGAGCAGGTCGATGGCCTGCATGATCATGCCGGGGGTGCAGAACCCGCACTGGAGCGCGTGGTTCTCGTGGAACGCCTGCTGGACGGGGTGCAGCTCGCCGTCGCGGGCCAGTCCTTCGATCGTGGTGACCTCGCGGCCGTCGGCCTGCACCGCGAGGACGGAGCAGGACTTCACGCTGCGCCCGTCGAGGTGCACCGTGCACGCGCCGCAGTTGCTGGTGTCGCAGCCCACGACGGTGCCGGTCTTGCCGAGTCGTTCGCGGAGGTGGTGGACCAGCAGGGTGCGCGGTTCCACCTCGTCGCTGTAGGCCACGCCGTCGACGGTGACCGTGATCCGCATGAACCCTCCAAGTGTGGTGGTGATGGGGGCCACACCGAGCCTGCTCGTCGTTGTCGCGTCAAACAACCCTCACTTGTGGATGGCCCCGTCGGTGCTGGTCAGGCGGTCACCTCCCCCTCCCCAGCGCAGGGCGATGATCTCGGCCGCGATCGACACCGCCGTCTCCTCGGGGGTGCGCGCGCCGAGGTCCAGGCCGATCGGGGACGCGAGTCGGGCCGCTTCGTCCTCGGTGACGCCCGCCTCGCGCAGCCTGCGCAGCCGGTCGTCGTGGGTGCGGCGGGAGCCCATCGCGCCGACGTAGCCGATCTTGAGCCGCAGCGCGACCTCCAGCAGCGGCACGTCGAACTTGGGGTCGTGGGTGAGCACGGCGACCACGGTCCGCTCGTCCACCAGGCCCGCCTCGGCCTGGGCGGCGAGGTAGCGGTGGGGCCAGTCCACGACCACCTCGGCGGCGTCGGGGAACCGGCTCTTGGTCGCGAACACGGGGCGCGCGTCGCACACCGTGACGTGGTAGCCGAGGAACGCGCCGAGCCGGGCGACGGCGGCGGCGAAGTCGATCGCGCCGAACACCAGCATCCGGGGCGGCGGCTCGAACGAGTTCACGAACACCGCCATGCCCTCGCCGCGGCGCTGCCCGTCCGGGCCGTAGCGCAGGGTGCCGCTGCGGCCGGTGGCGAGCAGGCCGCGGGCGTCGTCGGTGATCGCGTCGCGGGCCCGCGCCGACGGCAGGTCGCCCGCGGCGCGGTCGGGCCAGACGACGACGCGCCGGCCCACCCACTCGGGGTGTTCCACGACCGTGGCGACGGCCACCGGCTCCTGCGCCCGCACCGACTCCAGCACCTCGGGCAGCTCGGGAAACGTGGCGCGGCTGACCGCCTCCACGTAGACGTCGATGATGCCGCCGCAGGTCAGGCCGACCGCGAACGCGTCGTCGTCGCTCACCCCGTACCGCTGGAGCACGGGCTCGCCGGAGCCGACGACCTCCCGCGCCAGCTCGTACACCGCGCCCTCGACGCAGCCGCCGGAGACGCTGCCGACGACGGCACCGTCCGCGCCGACCAGCATCGCCGCGCCGGGCGGGCGCGGCGCGGAGCTGAACGTGGCGACGACCGTGCCGACGCCGACGGTCTCCCCCCGGTCCACGCGTTCGACCAGGTCGGCCAGGACATCACGCAAGTCGGACCTCCTCCAGCAGGGCGTGCAGGGTGTCGAGGCTGTGCCCGGCGAGCAGCCGGTCCAGGTGCGGCAGGGCGGCGACGATGCCGGACTGCACCGGCTGGTAGCCGTCGTGGCCGGCGTGCGGGTTGACCCAGACGACCTTGTGCGCGAGGCGGCGCAGCCGGGCCGCCTGCTCGGCGAGCAGCGCGGTGTCGCCGCGTTCCCAGCCGTCCGAGCAGATGACGACGACGGCCCGGCGGGCCGCGCCGCGCTGCCCCCAGCGGTCCAGGAAGACCTTGATCGTCTCGCCGAGCCGGGTGCCGCCCTCGAAGTCGGGGACGGCGCGGGCGGCGGCGGCCAGCGCCTGCTCGGGGTCGCGGTGGCGGAGCTGGCGGGTGACGCGGGTCAGGCGGGTGCCGAGCGTGCAGACCTCGACGGGCATGCGACGGGCCACGACGTGCGCGAAGCGCAGGAGGGCGTCGGCGTAGGGCTTCATCGAGCCGGACACGTCGATCAGCAGCACGACCTTGCGCGGCCGGGTGGCGCGGCGGCGGTGGCGGGGCCGGGTCGGCTCGCCGGTGGCCAGCATGTCCCGGAGCGTGCGGCGCGGGTCCAGCACGCCCCGGCGGGCGGGGGTGCGGCGCAGCGCGCGCCGGGTGGGCGGCACGGGGTCGAGCGCGGCCAGCAGCTCGTCGAGGTGCCGCTTCTCGGCGGGGCTGAGGCCGGCGATGTCCCGGTGCCGGAGGACCTCGACGTCACCGGCGGCGACCTTGAGCACCTCGGACCGCCGCCCGCCCGTCCCGTCCCCGCCGCCGAGCGCGGCGAGCCGTCCGGGCCGCCGCGCGCGTGCCGCGGGCGACCGCCACCCCACCCCGCCGAACCAGGCCGCGAACGCCGCGTCGTAGCGGGGCAGGTCGTCGGGCTCGCCGCACAGCGTGACGCGGCCCGCCCAGTACACGTCCTCGGGCCGGGCGAGGTCGAGCAGCCCGACCGCGGCGACGAACGCGTGCACCCTCTCGGGCCCGCACGCCACGCCACCGTGCCGCAGCGCGCGGGCGAAACCCACGAGCCCGGTGGACGCCCCGGCTCCCGTCATCTCCCGATTGTGCCTTCGGCCACCCCGTCCAGCACACCGGCCGAAAGGGCGCGGCGGGCGTCCTCCCGGTACTTCAGCACCGCGCCGAGCGTGATCGCCGCCGTCTCCGCGTCCAGCTCGGCGCGGCCCAGGGTGAGCAGGGCCTCGGCCCAGTCCAGGGATTCCGCGACGCCCGGCGGTTTCAGCAGGTCCAGCTCCCGCAGCCGGCGCACGGCCGAGGCGACCTGGTGCGCCAGGCGCTCGGTGACGCCGGGCAGCCGGCGGCGCAGGATGGCGACCTCGCGGGGCAGGTCGGGGTGCTCCAGCCAGTGGTAGAGGCAGCGGCGCTTGAGGGCGTCGTGCACCTCGCGGGTGCGGTTGGAGGTGAGGACGACCAGCGGTGGTGTGGCCGCCGCGACGCGGCCCAGTTCGGGGATCGTGACGGCGTTCTCGGCCAGGATCTCCAGCAGGAACGCCTCGAACTCGTCGTCGGCCCGGTCGACCTCGTCCACGAGCAGCACGCACGGCGCGTCCTCCAGCGCCCGCAGGAGCGGGCGGGCGAGCAGGAACCGGCGCGTGTAGAGGGACGCCTCGGCCTGCCCGGCGTCCACCGGGCCGGCCGCTTCGAGCGCGCGCAGGTGCAGCAGCTGCCGCGGGAAGTCCCAGTCGTAGAGGGCCTGCGTGGCGTCGATGCCCTCGTGGCACTGGAGGCGGATCAGGGGCAGGTCGAGGGCTCGGGCGAGGGCGACCGCGAGGGACGTCTTGCCGGTGCCCGGCTCGCCCTCGCAGAACAGCGGGCGGTGCATCCGCAGGGCCAGGTAGGCGGCGGTGGCGATGCCCCGGTCGGGCAGGTAGCCGACCCGGTCCAGCCGTTCGGCGAGGTCGTCTGGCGTCACGTCCCCGAGCCTAGGCGGCGGTAGCGGCCCGGCGCGGCGCCGTGGGCGCGCTTGAACGCGGCGGCGAACGCGAACTCCGAGGTGTAGCCGACGCGGCCGGCGATGGCGGCGAGCGGCGCGTCCGTGTCGCGCAGCAGCCGCGCGGCGGTGGTCATGCGCCACCACGTCAGGTAGGCGATCGGGGGTTGGCCGACCAGGGCGGTGAAGCGCTTGGCGAACGGGGCGCGCGACAGGCCGGACGCGGCGGCCAGGGCCGCGACCGTCCACGGGTGCGCGGGGTCGCGGTGCATGTGGTGCAACGCCGTGCCGACGACGGGGTCGGTGAGGGCGGCGGCCCAGCCGGTGGTGTGCTCCCGACCGCTGAACCAGGCCCGCAGCAGGTAGAGCAGGAGGGTGTCGAGCAGGGCCGGGACGAGGGCGTCCGAACCCGGCCGCGGGTGTTCCAGCTCGGCGGCGAGGAGGGTCGCGGCGGCGCGCGGCTCCGGGCCGGACACGAGCACGGTGTCGGGCAGGTCGCGCAGCAGCGGGTGGACGTCCGCCGGCTCGTACGCGCCGCACACCGTGACGGTGGTCGGGTCTGCGGGCACGGGGTGGTCGGCGGCGAAGCCCGGGGCGTTCGGGTCGCACGCCTCGCCGGCCGGCGGGGTGGTGGGGCTGTCCGCGAGCACGTGCCCCCGGCCGTCGGGCAGGAACACGACGTCGCCGGCGCGCAGCGCGACCGGCTCGGCGTGGTCGCGCAGCAGCCAGCACGTGCCCTCCAGCACGACCTGGAACCCCGACGCGCCGGGCACCGGCGCGAACCGCTGTGCCCACGGCGCCTCCCACGCCACCCGCGCGGCGACGGGCCGCCCGGTGCGCATCACCGTGATCACGTCGCTCAGCACGTCCACGAAGACGATTGAACATGATCGCGGGATCCGCGCGCATGGATCGTCTTCCGGGTGGCGCTTAGCGTTCGCCGACATGAGGAGCGCACGGATCCACGCGTACGGCGGGCCCGAGGTGATCGTGGTGGACGACGTCCCCATCCCGGAGCCCGGGCCCGGCCGGGTGCTGGTGCGGGTGGCCGCGACCTCCTTCAACCCGACGGAGGTCGCGGTGCGGGCCGGCCGGTTCGCCCTCCCGCTGCCGCACGCGCTGGGCTGGGACGTGGCGGGCACGGTCGACGGCGCGCCGGTGGTCGGCTGGATCGAGGGCGCGGCCGCCGAGTACGCCGTCGCCCCGCCGGAACGGCTGGTCCCCGCGCCGCGCGCCATCCCGCTCGCGGACGCCGCCGCGCTGCCCCTGGCCGGGCTCAGCGCGTGGCAGATGGTGGTCGAGCACGGGGGCGTGCGGCCCGGTCACCGGGTGCTGGTCAACGGCGCGGGCGGCGGGATCGGCGGCTTCGCGGTGCAGTTGGCCAAGCACGCGGGCGCGCACGTGACCGCCACCGCGTCCGCGCGCAGCGCCGCCGCCGTGCGGGCACTGGGCGCGGACGAGGTCGTCGGGTACGGGCCGGTGGGGCGGTTCGACGTCGTGCTCAACCTGGTCGCCGACGCGGAGGTGGCCCGGCTGGGCGGGGTCGTCGTCTCCGCCACCGCGAGCGACGCCCCCGACGCCCACTTCGTCACCCGGTTCGACGCGGACGGGCTCGCGCGGCTGGTGGACCTGGTGGACCGGGGCGTGGTGGCGGTCGACGTGTCGGAGCGGCACGACCTCGCGGACCTGCCGGAACTGCACCGGCGGGCCGAGGCGGGCGACCTCAGGGGCAAGGTCCTGGTGACACCCTGAGGGCGGGGGTCCGGGGGAAGTCAGGGTGCGTCCCCGATGCCCCGAACGGCCCCCGCGGAGCACCCTTGAGCCATGACGAACAACACGATGCACCAGGCCACCGACGTGCTGAACCAGGCGACCGACAAGGTCAGGAAGTTCCGCCGCAGCCGCACCGACAGGATGGTCGCCGGCGTCTGCGGCGGCGCCGCCGAGATGCTCGGGGTGGACGCCGCGCTCATCCGCATCCTGCTGGTCGCCGCCACCCTGTTCGGCGTCGGCGCCGGCGCGATCCTCTACCTCGCCGCCTGGATCCTCGTGCCCGAGGCGGAGTGACGCCGGTCAGCGGGGGAAGCCGGGCACTCCCGGCAACCGCTGCCACGGCCGGGGACCGTCGAGGGGGCGGTACTCGACGCCGAGCGCGTCGAGCCGCGGCAGGTGGTGCTCGGCCAGCCGGGTCAGGAACTCCGCCTCGTCCCGCCCGGCGGGGCTCCACACGACCTCGGCGAACGCGCTCAACCGGGGGAACGCGGCGTAGTCGAGGCGCCGCGGCGAGTCGAGGTGCTCGGTCCACAGGTTCGCCTGCGCGCCCAGCACCCGGTCCGCCGCCGCCGGCTCGTACCGGTAGACGTCCTCCAGCGTGGTGACGGTGCCGACCGGGATCGGCTCGTCGGGGTGGTCGGACTGCCGGTAGTCGAGGTAGAGGCGCCGCTCGGGGCACATCACCACGTCGTGGCCGCGGTCCAGCGCGGTGAGGCCCGCGTCCTCGCCCCGCCACGCCGCGACGACCGTGCGGGTCGGCAGCGGTCCGACGCCGAGCACCTCGTCCCACCCGAACGGCCGCCGTCCGCGCTGGTGCAGGTGCTGCGCGAGGCGGCGCACGAGCCGCCCGTCGCTGCCCGCCGCCTCGTCGCCGCCGAGCCCGACCACCTCGCCGGGGAACACGTCCAGCAGCTCGTCGAACACCTGCCGGTAGAAGTCCACGACCGACTCGTCGGACCGCAGCACGTTCGGGTTGACGCCCCAGTCGGTCCACACCCCGCCGCCGGACACGCCGAGTTCCGGGTAGGCCGCGATGGCGGCCTGGCTGTGCCCCGGCACGTCGATCTCGGGCACCACGGTGACCTGCCGCTGCGCCGCGTACGCGACGACCTCCCGCAGGTCGTCCTGGGTGTAGTGGCCGCCGTGGGGCCGGCCCGCGAAGCCGCCGGAGCGCCGGTCGCCGAACCGCGAGTCGGGCCGCCACCCGCCGACCTCGTGCAGCCGGGGGAAGCGCCGCGACTCGAACCGCCAGCCCTGGTCGTCGGTCAGGTGCAGGTGCAGCACGTTCAGCTTGTGCACGGCGAGCAGGTCGACGTACCGCAGCAGGTCGTGCTTGGGCAGGAAGTGCCGGGCCACGTCGAGCATCACGCCGCGCCACGCGAACCGCGGGTGGTCCACCACCTCGCACACCGGCAGCGTGACCGCGCCGGGCGGCACGGCGCGGAACGCCCGCGGCCCGCTGAGCTGCCGCAACGTCTGCCGCGCGTAGAACTCGCCCGCGTCGTCGGACGCCCGGACGCGCACGCCCTCCGCCGACACGGACAGGCGGTAGCCCTCGGCGGGGCCCGCCACCCGTTCGACCTGGAACGTGCCGTCGAACGGGACTTCGCCGTCACCCCTGGTGAACGACACGGGGCGGGGCAGGATCGTCACGACTTCACCGCCCCGGCCAGGCCCGCGACCAGTCGCCGCTGCACGAGGACGAAGAAGATCAGCACCGGGATCGTCATCAGCGTCGATCCTGCCATGATCGCGCCCCAGTCGTTCTGGTCCGGTTTGACGAACACCTGCAACGCCAGCGGCAGGGTCTGGTTCTCCGCCGCCGAGATGATGAACGTCTTGGCGAACAGGAAGTCGTTCCACGCGTGGATGAACGACAGCACGCTCGTCGCCACCAGACCGGGCGCGACCAGCGGGAACAGCACCTGCCACAGGAACCGGGACCGGGACGCGCCGTCCAGGGTCGCGGCCTCCTCCAGCTCCGCCGGCACGGCCGCGACGAACCCGCGCAGCATCCAGATCGCGAACGGCAGGCTGAACGCCAGGTGCACCAGCACCAGCGAGCCGAGGTGGTTGAGCCCGAACGCGGGCGCCACGTCCCGCACGGACCGCATGACGAAGAACAGCGGGATGGTCAGCGCCTCCACCGGCACCATCTGCACCACGAGCAGCATGATCAGCAGCGTGGTGCGGCTGCGGAACCGGAACCGGGTCAGCGCGGTGGCCGCCAGGAACGCGATCAGCAGGCTCAGCAGCACCACCGCGACCGCCACCACCACGCTGTTGAGCAGGTAGCGGCCGAAGCTCTGCACGGTCAACGCCCGCACGAAGCTGTCGAGCGTGGGCGCGAGGGTCCACGGCCGCGGGTCGGCCGAGATCACCTCCGCCTCCGGCTTGAGCGCCGTGAGCACCATCCAGTACAGCGGGAACGCCACCACGGCGGCCACGGCGACCGTGACGCCCTCGGCGATCCCCCGCGACACGCGCCGGTTCACAGCACCTCCCCGCTCCGCCGCAACGCCCGCAGGTAGCCGAGGGTGACGAGCAGCAGCAGCACCGTCATCACCACGCCGATGGCCGCGCCGAGCCCGTACTCGGAGGCGGCGAACGCCTGCTGGTAGGCGTAGACGTTGAGCACCAGGTTCCGGCCGGCGATGCCGCCGCCGTTGGTCATGACGTAGACCTGGGTGAACACCTTGAAGTCCCAGATGATCGACTGGATCGTCACCACGATCAGCAGCGGCCGCAGCAGCGGCAGGATCACGCTCCGCGCGGTCCTCGCCGTGCTCGCGCCGTCCAGCGCGGCGGCCTCCAGCACCTCGCCCGGGACGGCCTTGATCCCCGCGTACAGGGTGACCATGACGAACGGGAACGAGCACCAGATCACCTGCGCCGCGACCAGCCCGAACGCCACCCACTTGTCGTAGGTCCAGGAGAACCCGGTGGTGCCCAGGACCTCGTTGACGAACCCGAGGTTGGCGTCGAACAGGAACAGCCAGATCGTGGACCCGGCGACCGCGGGCGTCGCCCACGCGCCCAGCGCGGCCAGGAACAACGTCGTCCGGGCCCAGGCGCGGACCCTGGTGGCCAGCACCGCGAGCACGGTCCCGACCAGCAGGGTCCCCGCCACGCACACCGCGGCGAACGCGACGGTCTGCCCCAGCACGGACCAGAACCGCGCGTCGGCGAACAGGGTCGCGTAGTTGCCCAGGCCCAGGAAGGGGGGGGGGGGGGCCCCCCCCCCCCCCCGCGCGGCCGGGGCGGCGACCGCGGGAAGCACACCACGCGAGGAAGTGTGTGGGCACCCCACCCCCCCC